>NZ_JASATI010000014.1:0-104552 GCF_038440225.1 Hydrogenophaga sp. OTU3427
CCCCGGGCCCCCCCCGCCGGGGCGGGCTGCGCGGGACGGCTGGTGTCGCCCCCTTGAGGGGGTGACGCGCCCTTAGGCGCGGCGCGGGGGTGGGCTCGTTCAAATGGCCACCATTTCGAAATCTTCCTTGCGCGCCCCACACTCTGGGCAGGTCCAGTTCATGGGCACGTCGGCCCACTTGGTGCCCGGCGCAATGCCATGGTCGGGTGCGCCCGCGGCCTCGTCGTAAATCCAGCCACAAATCAGGCACATCCAAGTCTGGGGTTCGGTCATGATGCAGGAAAAATCATTGTCTTAGAATGGTTTCATTGTAGCCAGCCCCCGGTGGTGCCCCTGGGCACACCCGGGGTCGACAGACCCCCCACGCGCCCCGCGCCGCGCCGCCGAATGCCATCCCCCACCGATCCCTCCGCCACGACCAGCACGGGCGAAGCCGTGTCGCTGCCCTGCGTCATGGCCTTCAACGCCAACGACCCCAGCGGCGCCGGCGGACTGGGGGCCGACGTGGCCGCCATGTCCAGCGCCTCGGCCCACGTGCTGCCGGTGGTCACCGGGGCCTACGTGCGCGACAGCAGCGACATCCATGGCCACGTCGCCTTCGACGAGGAGGCGGTGGACGACCAGGCCCGCTGCGCGCTGGAGGACATGACGGTGCAGGCCATCAAGGTCGGCTTCGTCGGCACGCCCGAGAACCTCAGCGCCATCGCCGAGATCGCCTCCGACTACCCCGACCTTCCGCTGGTGGCCTACATGCCCAGCCTGGCCTGGTGGAACGAGGTCGACATGGAGAACTACCTCGACGCCTTCGCCGAGCTGCTGCTGCCGCAGACCACGGTGCTGGTGGGCAACCACAGCACCCTGTGCCGCTGGCTGTTGCCTGACTGGGCCGACGAGAAACCCCCCGGCCCACGCGACGTGGCCCGCGCCGCGGCCGAACACGGCGTGGCCTACACCCTGGTGACCGGCTTCAACGCCGCCGACCAGTACTTGGAAAGCCACCTGGCCACGCCCGAGACCGTGCTGGCCACCGCCCGCTACGAACGCTTCGAGGCCACCTTCACCGGCGCCGGCGACACCTTGTCGGCCGCGCTGGCCGCGTTGATTGCCGTGGGCGCCGACCTGCAGACCGCCTGCGCCGAGGCCCTGACCTACCTCGACCAGTGCCTGGACGCGGGCTTCCAGCCCGGCATGGGCCACGCCATGCCCGACCGCCTGTTCTGGGCCCACGACGGCGATGAATCGGAAGACGACGAGGGGGAGGACGCGGGCCCGGGCACCGACGACTTCCCCGTCGGCGACACCAAACACTGAACCACGATCACGATCCCATGGACCACAACCAGCAACTGTTCGAACGCGCCCAGAAGGTCATCCCCGGCGGCGTCAACTCCCCCGTGCGCGCCTTCCGCGCCGTCGGCGGCACGCCCCGCTTCGTGCAGCGCGCCCAAGGCGCCCACTTCTGGGACGCCAACGGCAAGCGCCACATCGATTACATCGGTTCCTGGGGCCCCATGATCCTGGGCCATGGCCACCCGGCCGTGCTCGAAGCGGTGCAGCAGGCGGCCCTGGACGGTTTCAGCTTCGGCGCCCCCACCGAACGCGAGGTGGAACTGGCCGAGGCCATCCTCGAACTCGTGCCCAGCATGGACATGGTGCGCCTGGTCAGCTCCGGCACCGAGGCCGGCATGAGCACCATCCGCCTGGCGCGCGGCGCCACCGGCCGCAAGAAGATCATCAAGTTCGAGGGCTGCTACCACGGCCACGCCGATGCCCTGCTGGTCAAGGCCGGCTCGGGCCTGGCCACCTTTGGCAACCCCACCAGCGCCGGCGTGCCGCCCGAGGTGGTGCAGCACACCCTGGTGCTGGAGTACAACCA
Source organism: Hydrogenophaga sp. OTU3427 (assembly GCF_038440225.1). Taxonomy (NCBI): domain Bacteria; kingdom Pseudomonadati; phylum Pseudomonadota; class Betaproteobacteria; order Burkholderiales; family Comamonadaceae; genus Hydrogenophaga; species Hydrogenophaga sp. OTU3427. The sequence goes on from NZ_JASATI010000014.1 coordinate 1,877, forward strand.
CATCGAGCAGCTCGAATCCGCTTTCGCCGAACACGGTGCCGACATCGCCTGCCTGATGATCGAGCCCATCGCCGGCAACATGAACTTCGTGCGCGCCAGCGTTCCCTTCATGAAGCGCTGCCGCGAGCTGTGTTCCCAGCACGGCGCACTGCTGGCCTTCGACGAGGTGATGACGGGTTTTCGCGTTGCCCTGGGCGGCGCACAAAGTGTCTACGCCCAGCTCATCCCCGGCTTCGAGCCCGACATGACGGTCATGGGCAAGGTGATCGGCGGCGGCATGCCGCTGGCCGCCTTCGGCGCCAAACGCGCCGTGATGCAGCAGTTGGCACCCCTGGGCGGCGTCTACCAGGCCGGCACCCTGAGCGGCAACCCGGTGGCCACCGCCTGTGGCCTGGCCACCTTGAAGGAAATCCGCAAGCCCGGTTTCTTCGACGCCCTGTCGGCCCGCACCCAGTCGCTGGTCAGCGGCCTGACCGCCGCGGCCCGTGACGCCAACGTGCCCTTCTGCGGTGACAGCCAGGGCGGCATGTTCGGCTTCTTCCTGCTGGACACGCTGCCGCAGAACTACGCCACCGTCATGACCACCGACGGCCCACGCTTCAACGCCTTCTTTCACGGCATGCTGGACCGCGGCATCTACTTCGCGCCCGCGCTGTACGAGGCCGGCTTCGTGAGCGCGGCCCACGGCGAGGCCGACGTGGCGGAAACGGTGGCGGCGGCGCGCGAGGTGTTCGCCCAGCTGGCCTGACACCACGCTGTCAGTGCCGCTGGGGTCTCACCGGGGCACCTGGAAGCGGCTCCGCGCCCGCGCCGCGTTTGTGGCCACCACACAGCCGGGCGCATGGTCGTTCACCAGCCCCATGGCCTGCATGAAGGCATAGACCGTCGTCGGGCCCACGAACTTCCAGCCGCGCCGCTTCAGGTCTTTGGACAAGGCCGTGGATTCGGGCGAGATCGACACCGACTGCGGCGCGGCGGCACGCAGGGGATCGGCTTCGAACCGCCAGAAATAGCTGGCCAGCGAACCACACTCCGCCTGCAGGTCGACGGCCCGGCCAGCGTTGTGGATGACCGCTTCGATCTTGCCCCGGTGGCGGACGATGCCCGCATCCTGCAGCAGGCTGTCGACCTTGTTCCCGTCGAAACGCGCCACGCGGTGAAAGTCGAAGCCCGCGAAGGCCCGCCGGAAGTTCTCGCGCTTGGCCAGAATGGTCCGCCAGCTCAGGCCGGACTGAAAACCCTCCAGGCACAGCTTCTCGAACAGGCGCACGTCGTCATCGACGGGGAAGCCCCATTCGCTGTCGTGGTAAGCCTCGAATTCGGGCGCGGCGGCGCACCAGCGGCAGCGGGGCTGGCCGTCGGTGCCGATCACGGTCGAAGGCGCGTCCATGAGGCCCCGCGCCTCCGGCTCAGGCGAACACGCCGGCCGTGTCCTGCATGCGTGCCGACACCTCGCCCAGGTGGTGAAGGGTGTCGCCCCAGGTGAGCTCCAGCTGGGTCAGTTTCTTGAAGCAGTGGCTGACGATGTACTCGTCGGTCACGCCGATGCCGCCGTGCAGTTGCACCGCCTGCTGGCCCACGAAGCGCATGCTGGTGCCCAGTTGGTACTTGGCGCGCGCCATGGCACGGCGGCGCTCGTCGGTCGGGGCGTTGAGCTTGAGGCTGGCGTAGTAGCTCATGGAGCGGGCCAGTTCCAGCTGCATCTTCATGTCGGCCACCCGGTGGCGCAGGGCCTGGAAGGTGGCGATGGCCACGCCGAACTGCTTGCGCGTGTTCATGTAGTCCACGGTGATGGCCAGGGTCTGGTCCATCACGCCCACGGCTTCGGCACACAGGGCGGCGATGCCGATGTCGATGCCGTGCGCCAGCGCGGTCTGGCCGTCGGTGGTGATGAGCGTGGCGGGGCTGTGGGTCAGGGTCACGTCGGCCGCGCGGCCGCCGTCCTGCGTGAGGTAGCCGCGCGTGGCCACGCCGGCCGCGCCGCGCTCCACCACGAACAGGGCCATCCGGCCCTTGGCCATCGCCGGCACCACAAAGGCGTCGGCCTGGTCCCCGGCGGGCACCAGGTGCTTGGTGCCGCTGACGGTCCAGCCATCACCGGCCGCCGTGGCCACCGTGTCGCAGACATCGGCGCGGTAGCGGGCCTTGCGTTCCTGGTGGGCCAGCACGACCAGCTTCTCGCCGCTGGCCATGCCGGGCAGCCAGGCGGCCTTCACATCGGCACCGGCGTAGGCGCCGATGACGCCGCAACAGACCAGTGTCTGCGCCAGCGGCTCCAGCACCATGCCGCGCCCCAGCTGCTCCATGACCACCATGCCCTCGACCGGGCCCATGTTCAGGCCACCGTCGTCTTCGGACACGTAGAGCCCGGCCAGGCCGAGTTCGGCCAGTTCGTTGTAGGCCTCGCGCGAGAAGCCACCGGCGGCCGTGATGCCGCAGCGGCGCTCGAAGCTGTAACCCTTCTCGACCCACTTGGCGACGGCGTCGCGGAGCTGCTGCTGGTCGTCGGAAAAATCAAAGTCCATGTCGTGTCTCCTGATCAGCCCAGCACGGTCTGTGCAACGATGTTGCGCTGCACTTCGTTCGAGCCGCCGTAAATGGTGGTCTTGCGCATGTTGAAGTAGGTCGATGCCAGCGGCGCGTTGGCCCACACGCCACCGGGGAAGTCGCCCTGCCAGCCGGCTTCCATGGCTTCTTCGATGAAGGGCAGGCTGTAGGGGCCGGCGGCCAGCATCATGAGCTCGCTGTAGCGCTGCTGGATTTCGCTGCCCTTGATCTTGAGCAGGCCGGCGATGTCCAGCGAGTTCTTGCCCGACTTCTCGGCCGACAGCACGCGCAGCACCAGCATCTCCAGCGCCACCACGTCCACCTCCAGTTTGGCGATCTCGTCGCGGAAGCGGGTGTCGTCCCACACGCCTTCGGTCTTGGCGATGCGCTTGAGGCGTTCCAGCTCGCGTTTGGCGCGGTTGACGTCGGCGATGTTGGTGCGCTCGTGGCTCAGCAGGTGCTTGGCGTAGGTCCAGCCCTTGTTCTCCTCGCCGATCAGGTTCTCGGCCGGCACCACGACGTTGTCGAAGAAGACCTCGTTGACCTCGCACTCGCCGTCGAGCAACTTGATGGGGCGCACGGTGACGCCGGGCGACTTCATGTCGATCAGCAGGAAACTGATGCCGGTCTGGGGCTTGCCTTCGGTGCTGGTGCGCACCAGGCAGAAAATCCACTCGCCGTACTGGCCCAGCGTGGTCCAGGTCTTCTGACCGTTGACCAGGTAGGTGTTGCCCTGGCGCTCGGCGCGGCATTTGACGGAGGCGAGATCGGAGCCCGAGCCCGGTTCGCTGTAGCCCTGGCTCCACCAGACCTCACCGCTGGCGATGCCGGGCAGGAAACGCTGCTGCTGCTCGGCGTTGCCAAAGGCCATGATCACCGGCGCCACCATCACCGGGCCAAAAGGCACGATGCGCGGCGCACCGGCCAGGGCGCATTCTTCCTCGAACAGGTGCTTTTGCACGGCGGTCCAGCCGGGGCCGCCAAACTGCTGGGGCCAACCGTAGCCCAGCCAGCCCTTCTTGCCCAGTATCTTGGCCCAGCGCTGCATGTCGTCGCGCGACAGTCGCAGCGCGTTGTGCACCTTGTGCGAAATGTCGGCGGGCAAGTTGTCCTTGACCCAGGCCCGGATTTCCTCGCGGAAAGCCTGCTCCTCAGGGGTGAATGCCAAATCCATGGGTGTCTCCAAAATGGTGCGTGCCTGCTCACGATACAGGACCGACAACCGCGTTTTTAGCACGGTCGTTCGTTTTTATTTGTCCTCGTCGCGACAACACGGCGCGGCCGCCCCCACAACCCGCGCTTCCACCCCACCCGTCACTGGGCGCGCGCCAGCTCCACGCCTTTCTTGGCCAGGGTGTCGATCTCGGTGCTGATGTTGGCCAGCACGCTGGCCACCACCGCGAATTCGCGTCCGGCCGTCCCCGCGCGCGCGGCCATGACCTGGGCGTTGAAGGACACCACCTTGGCCTCGCGTGCGACCGACTGGATGTCGCCCACGATGGCGCGCAGGGTGCCGCTGACTTCGCGTTCGCGCGCGCTGCTCAGGGCATCGATGGCCTCGGTGGCGAGATTGAGGGCCGCGAGCACCCCATCGGTGCGCTCCAGCAGGCGATCGAGGCGGATGGCCGCACCACTGGAGGACAGCGTGGCCAGCTCGATCGCCGCCCGGGCGTCCTGAATGAAGGCCTGCACCGTGGTCTCCACCCCGCCGGAGCCGAAATACACCTGCTTGACCGCCGCCCCCTCCTTGGGGTTGAGGCCACGGGCCACGTCCACCAGGGTCGCCTGGCTGCGCACAAAGGTGTCCAGCGACTGCTGGGCCTTCTGCGCCATGCCGGTGCGTCCCTGCACCGCCAGCACGGTCTGCAGGATCAGGCGCTGCGACAACATGCGCTGGCGCGCCGCGAGGTTGACGATGGACAGGGCGGGCGTGGAAGCCAGCCCGCCGGGAGACGAAGAGATCGTGCTGCTCATGGACGGCCCTCAAGACATGGAGATGGGCACATACCAGCATTTAGCGTGCCATGCCCCCACGAGCACGGGCGCCACGGCTCAGGTGGCGAGCAGGACGCCCCTGAATTCATGGATGTGGGCGAACTCCAGCTTGCAGCTGACGCAGCGGTAGCGGCCGTTGGGCCGCATCGCGCCCTGTGCGTCGCGCGCCAGCACCGGCCGGTAGGCCGAGGCGCCACACTGGTGGCAGACGTTGACCGGCCGCCCGTCCACCCAGGCCAGACCCTGCCGCTCCCAGGAACGGGGGCGGGCGGGCACCGCGCCGGACAAGATGGCCTGGGGGCGCATGCCCAGGTCGAGCACACTCGAGGGTCGCATCGCGGGTCTCCGGAAAGAAAGGTTCGGCCCATTCTGGGCAACGTGCGGCTCACCCAGCGATACGAGGGTCCACCGGCCGATCAGCGGTGGTATCCGGCCCCCCGGCCGGTCGCATGGTGATGACCCCAAAGGGGCACCGCCATTCGCACTTGCGGCAGCCAGTGCAGTCCTGCGCGTCGTGCAGGGTCGAGGCCTTGCGCCCGGCACTGGGCTCCAGGGTCAGCAAGTGCAGGGGGCAGGCCGCCACGCACCAGCCGCAGCCTGTGCAGCGGGTGGTGTCGATGTCGGGCAGCCAGGGTCGGCGCGGTGCGGGCATGGTGGCCCCATTCTGACGCCGGCGCCCCTCCCCGGCACAAGATCCCCGGGCCTAGACGTCCTGCCCCGTGGGCGCCCGACTGCCCCGGGACTGCGGGCGCAGGGGCACAATGCGGGCATGCCCCGCCTGCTGTATTGCCTGTCGCTGCTGATCGCCGCCCTGCTGGGCGGTGGTGGCGCCAACGCACAGACCGCGGCGCCGGTCCGCGTCTACAACACCTACCTCAGCGCGCCCTTCACCGGCCCCACGCCGGGCACCGGCCTGGCCAGCGAATTGGTGGCCTACCTCAACCAGCGACTGGGCGGCGAGCCAGTGCTGCAACTGGAGACCCTGCCGCGCACCCGGCTGCTGCGGCTGATCAATGCCGATGGCCGCCCGGGCTTCAGTGGTGCCGCCCTGTTCCTGCACCCCAGCTTCATCGGCGACCCACAACGCCGGCGTTTCCTGTGGACACACGCCTTCGTCGAGGACCGCAACGTGCTGGTGCTGCGCGCCAGCCACCGGCCTGTGCCCCACGCGCTGACGCAGCTGCAAGGACTGCGCTTCGGCGGCATTCACGGCAACCGCTACGGAGCGATCGACGACCTGGTCGCCACCGGCCAGTTGTTGCGCGAGGACGTGCGCCAGGAACTGTTCAACCTGCGCAAGCTGGCGCGAGGACGCATCGACGTCACCCAGACGAACCTGTCCTACTTCCGTTCGATGAGCCGGGAGGCCGGCCTGGTCGCGCCGCTGGTGGCGGTCCCGCGTCCCGACCAGACGGCCTTTGGCCGGCACATCATGCTCAGCCGCGACCTCGCCGGCCTGCACCAGCGTCTGGAAACGATCGTGGCGCACATGCCCCAGGACGGGGACTGGCAAGCCATCCTGCGGCGCCACGGGCAGTCACCGGTGCAGGCCGCCGACACACGCTGATCAGGCGACAGCGGCGCCCGTGCGCATCAGGCGCTCGAAGGCATCGGCGGGCAACGCCGGCGCATACAGGAAACCTTGCCCGAAATCGCACCCTGCCGCGCGCAGCAGCGCCGCCTGCTGCTCGGTTTCTATGCCTTCTGCCACCACCCGCAAGCCCAGCTTGTGCGCCATTGCGATGATGGCCTCGCACAAGGCCAGATCACGCGAGCCGGGCTGCAACGGGCGCACGAAGGCCTGGTCGATCTTGAGGAAATGGACCGGATAACGCTGCAGGTAGGCCAGCGACGAATACCCGGTGCCGAAGTCATCCAGTGCGATGCCGATGCCGGCCGCGCCAAAGGACGCCAGCAAGTCGTGGGTGCGGCTGGACGCGTCCATCAGCACGCCTTCGGTGATTTCGATCACCACGCTGTCACCCACCATGCCATGGGACTCCAGGTGCGCCAGCCAGCGCTCGGCCATGGCCATCGGCTCCTGCCGGAACTGCACCGGCGAGGTGTTCAGGCTGATGCAGAAACCAGGGTCCAGCGTCTGGCGCCAACGTGCGGCCTGCGCCGCCGTGGTCTCGAACACCCAGTCACCGATGGCTGGCATCAGGCCTGTTTCCTCGGCCACTGGAATGAAGGTCGCCGGGTTGACCATGCCACGCCCGGGGTGCTGCCAGCGCAACAAGGCCTCGGCCTTGTTGATGCGGCCGGTGGGCAAATCCACGATGGGCTGGTAATGCAATTGCAGTTCCCCGCGCTCCAGTGCCCGGCGCAGGTCACGCGCCACGCGGGCGCGCGACAGCGCCGCCTCCTGCATGGCGGCGGTGAAGAACTGCCACCGGCCCTGACCGAGGACCTTGGCCGCATGCACCGCCTGGTCGGCCTGCTTGAGCAGCACCTCGGCCGAAGCGCCGTCGTCCGGATGCACAGAAATGCCCACGCAAGCGCTCACGTAGGCCGTGTCGGCGCCCAGCACAAAGGGTGAAGCGAAGGCCCGCTGCAGGTCGGTCGCGAGGGCTTCGATCTGCAGCGTGTCGTGGGTGCGCGGCAGGATCAGTGCGAATTCGTCGCCGCCGATACGCGCCAGCGTGTCGCCATCGCGCACCACCGACAACAGCCGCCGTGCCACTTCCTTGAGCAGAACGTCGCCGATCGAATGACCTTGCGTTTCGTTGATTTCCTTGAAGCGGTCGAGATCGATGACCAGCAGCCCGAGCCGGTGCCCGGCGCCATCGCATTCCCGCAGGTCCTGCGCCAGGCGCTCCAGAAACATGGTGCGGTTAACCAGGCCGGTCAGCGGGTCGAAGTTGGCCTGGCGCCAGATCAACTCCTGCGAGGTCTTGAGGGCCGTGATGTCGTTGAACAGCACGACCCGGCTCTGCGCCTGGCCTTGCATGTCGCGCACGGTGCGCATGGTGACAGAGCACACGATGTCCTCGCCGTCCTTGCGCCCCACCCACAGCTCGCCCTGCCACTGCCCGGTGTCGGCCAGCTGCTCGCGCAGGCGCCGGTAGAAATCGTCGCCGTGGCGGCGCGAACGCAGCTGCCGCAGCTGACCGCCGCGCAGGATGTCCTCCAGCTCGTAGCCGGTGATCTGGGTCAGGGCCGGGTTGACCGACAGGATGTTGTTGTCGAGATCCACGACCAGCATGGCCTCCGGGCTGCTCTGGAAGATCAGGTTGGCCATTCGCATCTGCGTTTCGGCGCGGTGGCGTTCGCTGACGTCGCGCACGCTGCCGGTGAAACCACGCTGGCCGTTGACCACCATCTCGCGGACCGCCAGCTCCATCGGGAAGGTGCTGCCGTCCTTGCGGCGCCCCACCACCTCGCGGCCCGGGCCGATCACACGTGCCTCGCCGGTGGCAATGAAATGGTGCAGGTAGCTGTCGTGCTCACTGCGGTAGGGGTCCGGCATCAACAGGCTCACGTTGTGCCCCACGACCTCGTCGGCGCTGTAGCCGAAGATGCGCGCGGCCGCCAGGTTGAACGTGCGGATGTGGCCCGCCTCGTCGATGGAAATGACGCCGTCGGACACGGTGTCCACGATGGCCTGCAGCAAGGCTTCGTTGGCCTGCAGCTGGGTCTCGCTGGCCAGCCGCTGGGTGATGTCCTCGCCGATGCTGGCCGTCCCGATGGGCTGGCCGTCGGTGTCGCGCAACACCGAATTGGTGAAACGCACCGTGAGCGTCTGCCCGGAACGGGTGCGGATGTTGTTCTGGAAATGGCGCGCCTGCGGCTCGTCGTGGATCACCGCCTGGAACACCTCCGCCACCTCGGTCTGGGGCCCGGGCGCAAAAGACTCGAACCAGTTGCGTCCCAGCAACTCGTCGCGGCTCCAGCCGGTGACGCGCAGCAGGTGGTCGTTGCAGTAGGTGATGCGCCCGGTCATGTCCAGCGTCACGGCCATCAGCTCCACGTTGTCCACGATGTCGCTGTAGCGCCGCCGGGATTCGATCAGTTCCCCCAGCAGCGCACGCAAGCGGTCGCCCGCGCCATTGAGGGCGTCGACCATCTGATCGAGCTCGTCACGCGAGCGCAACAGCCGGGGCCCGCGCCGCAAGCTCAGCCGTCCCTGCCCCAGCGGATTGCGCGAGCGCGTGACCGAGGTGGCGATGTGCTGCAGGTGCCGCCCCACCTGCCACTGGAACAGCACGAGCACGAACACCCAGATGAGCAGGAACGTGACCAGCGCGTTGGCGAGCCAGGTCCAGCGCTGCGCCTGCACCCGCTGGAGGGCCCCCGCCTGGCTGGCCACCAGCACCACCTGGCCCAGCGCCGCCGAGTCGGGGCCATCGGCACGCGTCAGCTCAAACCGGTGCTCCAGCACGCCTTGCGTGGGTATCACGCCCACACTGGCCAGGACCGTGCCATCGCTGTCCAGCACCCGCGCATGGCGCATGTCGGGCACGTTGAGCAGGCCCTGAAGCTGCAGGCGCAGTGCATCGGTGTCCATGTCCCACAGCTGCTCGGCCAGGGCTGCCGCGTAGCTGTCCTGGATCAGGCGCAGCCCCTCGACGAGCCGCGCCTGTTCGGCCTGGCTCTCGCTGTCGACCCGCAGCGCCGTGACACCCAACGCCAGCGCCAGGCTGAACACCAGGGTCAGCAGCGCGAACCGCCCGCCGATGCTGCGCAGCAGCAACGCACGCTGGAAAAAGCGCAGCACGTGGCGCAGGCGCCCGATATCGGCAGGGGATGAGTCGATAAGTGGCATTTCTGACATGACAGGCGCAACCATACATGGAACACGGCCCCCGCGGCCAGTCCCCGCGCCAACGGCATGGCCGCCGCACAACACACCTCGCCAAAACACAAACAGAAGGCAAAAAACCCCGCTTTTCAGAACCTGGACAAACGCCCACGGGCGTAGATTCGAGTCCACTGCACAGGGCCGCGTCCGTCCTGTGCCCCCGCGGTGCGCTGAGCACCCAGGCCCATTTCCGCATCCACACGCCCAGCCATGCGACCGACCCCACCGCCGCCCCTGCCCTACCGCCGCCTGCTGGCGCCGGGAGCCGCGCTTGTGGCCGGGCTCCTGGGCCTGGGCTGCAGCACCCTGGACGTGCCCCACGCCCACAACCACCCCGCCAGCTCCCAACCCAAGGTGCGGGCCGTGCACCACTGGGACGTACTGGCCGCCGACGTGGCCGAGCGCATCGCCGCCAGCATGGGCGACACCGTGCTCCTGCCCGCGGCGCCGACCAGGACCGCCGACCCTGGCGAAGCACCGCCCCCCCCCGTGCCCCAAAAGCTCGGTGCGCTGAGCTGGCGGCTGCAACCGCAGCGGCCGTCCACCTTCAACCGCGCCTTCAATGCCCTGCTGACGCACCGCCTGGTGCAGCAGGGCCTGGTGCTGACCAGCGAGTCCACGCCGGCCCAGGGCAGCATCGACTACGAGGTCCAGGTGATCGAACACGGCAGCCGCGTGAGCAACGGCTCGCCCCTGGCCATGACACAGCTGGCCGCCGGCATCGCCGTGCTGCGCGACTGGACGGCCTACAGCCAGGGGCCTCTGAGCGCCGGGCTGACCGTCCTGACGGTGGGGGCGCTGGCCGACACCTCGCGCCTCCTGCTCGACGGCCGGGCCGCGGGTGGCCCCACCCGCACCGAGGTGCTGGTGACCACCACCGTCAAGCTCGCGGGCCGGCTGCACAGCACCACCGCCGACATCTACTACATCGACCCGGCCGACCTGCCCCTGTACACGCCGGTGCCGGACCCGCCGCCGCCACCGCCACCGCCGCCCCCCACACCGATGAAGACATGGAAGATGGTGGCCGAATGAAGCACGGCATGCCACGCAGACGCCTGCTTGGTGGGTTGGCCGGCCTGGCTGCGGTGGGCCTGGGCGCCTGCGCCAGCCCGCCCAGTGGCGACACCCTGATCCAGCTGAACTACCAGGCGGCAGACGCGCTGCTCAAGGGCGTGACGCTGGATCCGCGCCAGCCGGTGCTGATCGCCACCCTGGTCGACCTCGACGACCTCGGCCGCAGCTCGCGGCTGGGGCGCCTGGCGGCCGAACACGTGGCCGCGCGCCTGTCCAACCGCGGCGTGATGGTCAAGGAGCTCAAGCTGCGCGACCAGATCTTCATGGAGCAGAGCAGCGGCGCGCTGATGCTCTCGCGCGAGCTCAAGGACCTCAGCATCGAACACGCCGCGCAGGCCGTGGTGGTGGGCACCTACACGGTGGCCGGCAACACCGTCTACGTGAGCCTGAAGCTGGTGCGCCCCGAGGGCAACATCGTGGTCGCGGGGCACGACTACGCCTTCACCCTGGGCGACAGCAACCGCGCGCTGATGCGTTGACGGGCCGGTGACGCGGTGGCGGCACAATGCGGTGCCCGCCCACACCGACGCCCACCCCATGAACCTGAAAAAGCCACTCGCCCTGGCCGCCCTGTCAACGGCGGTGCTGGCCTTCGTGGTGCTCGATCTGGGCCGGTTCCTGAACCTGGAACTGCTCAAGCACAGCCAGGCCGGCCTGACCGCGCTGCGGGAGCAACACCCACTGGCCTTCCTGCTGGGCTACGGCCTGCTCTATGTCGGCACCACCGCGGTCTCGCTGCCCAGCGCGGGCCTGCTCACCGTCACCGGCGGCGCGCTGTTTGGCCTGGGCTGGGGCACGCTGGTGGTGTCCTTCGCCTCCAGCATCGGCGCCACCCTCGCTTTCCTGCTGTCGCGCGGCCTGCTGCGCGACAGCGTCGCGGCGCGCTTCGGCCGGCGGCTGGCCGAGATCGACCGCGGCATCGCCCGCGATGGCGCCCTCTACCTCTTCACGCTGCGCCTGATCCCGGCCGTGCCCTTCTTCATGCTCAACCTGCTCATGGGCCTGACGGCCATGCGCACCTGGACCTACCATTGGGTCAGCCAGCTCGGCATGCTGCCGGCCACCCTGGTCTACGTGAACGCCGGCACCCAGCTGGCGCAACTCGACAGCCTGAGCGGCATCCTGAGCCCGGCGCTGCTGGGCAGCTTCGCCTTGCTGGGCCTGTTCCCGCTGCTGGCGCGGCGCGCGCTCGACCTGTGGCGGCGCCGGCGGGGCCACGCCCGCTGGGCCGGCCAGCGCCCGCGCCAGTTCGACCGCAACCTGGTCGTCATCGGCGCCGGCGCCGGTGGCCTGGTCACGGCCTACATCGCCGCCGCCGTCCAGGCCAAGGTCACGCTGGTCGAGGCCGGCGCCATGGGCGGCGACTGCCTCCACCATGGCTGCGTGCCCAGCAAGGCCCTGATCCGCAGCGCCCGGCTCGCGCACGAGATGCGCCACGCCAGCCGCTACGGCCTCACCGACACCGAACCCGCCATCGCCTGGCGCACGGTCATGCAGCGGGTGCGGCAGGTCATCGCCGACATCGCCCCCCACGACAGCGTGGAGCGCTACACCGGGCTGGGCGTGGATGTGGTGCAGGGCCGCGCCACGCTGCTCAACCCCTGGACGGTGGAGATCACGCTGCCCGAGGGCGGCACGCGGCGCCTCAGCACCCGCCACGTGGTCATCGCCACCGGCGCCAGCCCCATCGTGCCCGACGTGCCTGGCCTGCACGAGGCCGGCTTCGTCACCAGCGACACGCTGTGGGCCGCGCTCGCGCGGCTGGACACACCACCGCGCCGCCTGCTGGTGCTGGGCGGCGGCCCCATCGGCTGCGAGCTGGCCCAGGCCATGCAGCGGCTGGGCTCGCGGGTGACGCTGGTGCAGCGGGCCACGCGCCTGCTGCCACGCGAAGACGCGGACGTGGCGGCCAGCGTGCACACCTCGCTGGCGGCCGACGGCGTGCGGGTGCTGACCGGCCAGCAGGCCTTGCGCTGCGAGCGCGAGGGCGGCGATTGGCGGCTGCGGGTGACCCAGGCCGGCCAGGAACAGGCCCTCCCCTTCGACCTGCTGCTCTGCGCCGTCGGCCGCCAGCCGCGCCTGCAAGGCTTCGGCCTGGAAGCGCTGGGCATAGACACCACGCAGACCCTGGACACCAACGAGTACCTGCAGACGCTCTGCCCCAACGTCTACGCCGCCGGCGACGTGGCCGGCCCGCACCAGCACACCCACGCCGCCGCCCACCAGGCCTGGCACGCGGCGGTCAATGCCCTGTTCGGCGAATTCAGGCGTTTTCGCGTCGACCACGCGGCGCTGCCCCACGCCACCTTCGTCGACCCGGAGGTGGCGCGGGTCGGCCTCAACGAACAGGAAGCACGTGCCCAGGGCGTGGCCTTTGAAGTGACGCGTTTTGCGCTGGCCGACCTTGACCGCGCCATCATCGAAGGCGAGCCCCAGGGTTTCGTCAAGGTGCTGACCGTGCCGGGCCAGGACACCCTGCTGGGCGCCACCATCGTGGGCCGCCACGCGGCCGATCTGCTGGCCGAGTTCGTGCTGGCCATGCGCCACGGCCTGGGCCTGAACAAGGTGTTGGCCACCGTGCACACCTACCCCACCCTCGCCGAGGCCAACAAGCACGTGGCCGGCGAATGGAAACGCGCCCACGCGCCCGCCCGATTGTTGCAATGGGTGCGCCGCTACCACGACTGGAAACGCGGCTGATGTGCCCCCATGCTCCTCACTTCGTGTGTTCGCTGCCCCCCGAGGCGGCGCGGCCAGGCTTGGGACGGCCCGGTGCGGCGACCTGAAAAACAGATGCAATCAACCCAAACACCCGTGCTGCGCGACATCGTCCTGATCGGCGGTGGCCACAGCCACGTCGGCGTCCTGCGCCGCTTCGCCATGCGGCCCGAACCAGGCCTGCGCCTGACCTTGATCTGCAACACCGTGGACACGCCGTATTCGGGCATGCTGCCGGGCCACATCGCCGGGCACTACGGCTTCGACGAGGTCCACATCGACCTGTCGCGCCTGGCCGCGCTGGCGGGCGCGCGTCTGTACGTGGACGAGGTCACCGGGCTGGACCGCGGTGCCCGTCGCGTGCTGTGCCGCGACCGCCCGCCCGTGCCCTACGACCTGTGCAGCATCAACGTCGGATCCACGCCGCAGGTGTCGCGGGTGCCGGGTGCCACCGAACACGCGGTACCGGTCAAGCCCATCCAGGGCTTCAACGCACGCTGGCTGGCTCTGCTGGAGCGCGTGCGCCAACACCCGACGCCGCTGTCCATCGCCCTGGTCGGTGGCGGCGCCGGTGGCGTGGAACTCACGCTGGCCATGCAGCACCGGCTGCGGCAGGAACGCCAGGCGCTGGGCCACGACCCCGACACGCTGCAGTTCCACCTCTTCACCCGCGATGCCACCGTTTTGCCCACCCACAACGCCTGGGTGCGCCGCCGCTTCACGGATGTGCTGGCGCGGCGCGGCGTGGCGCTGCACACCGGCGCCGAGGTGGTGCGCGTCGAGGCGGGCGGCCTGCACACGGCCGATGGCAGCGCCTGGGCGGCCGACGAGATCGTCTGGGTCACGCAGGCCGGCGGTCCCGCCTGGCTGCAAGGCAGTGGCCTCGACCTGGACCGCGATGGCTTCGTGTGTGTCAACGCCCAACTGCAAAGCAGCGACCCCCAGGTGTTCGCGGCCGGCGACGTGGCGTCCTTCACCACACGGCCGCTGGAGAAAGCCGGCGTGTTCGCGGTGCGCATGGGCATGCCGCTGGCCGACAACCTGCGCCGCGCCGCACGCGGCGAGGCCCTCCAGCCTTACCGTCCGCAACGCCACTGGCTGGCCCTGATCAGCACCGGCGACCGCCACGCCGTGGCCTCGCGTGGCCCCTGGGGGTTCGCCGGCGACTGGGTCTGGCGCTGGAAGGACCACATCGACCGCCAGTTCATGCGCCGCTTCAGCGACTTCGGCACCATGCCCGCGCCGCGCGCCAAGGCGCCGGCGCCCCGGCTGGCGCTGTCGCCCGAGGAGTCGCAGCAGGCGATCTCGGCCATCGCCATGCGCTGCGGCGGCTGTGGCGCCAAGGTCGGCGCCACGGTGCTGTCGCGTGCGCTGGGGGCGCTGCGGCCGGTGGAACGCGCCGACGTGCTGATCGGTCTGCACGCGCCCGACGACGCCGCCGTGGTGCGGGTGCCGCCGGGCCAGGCCATGGTGCACACGGTGGACTTCTTCCGCGCCTTCATCGACGACCCCTACCGCTTCGGCCAGGTGGCGGCCAACCATGCGCTGGGCGACATCTTCGCCATGGGCGCCGAACCGCAGACGGCCACCGCCATCGTGACCGTGCCGCCGGGCCTGGAAGCCCAGGTGGAGGACACGCTGTTCCAGATGATGAGCGGGGCGGTCGAGGTGCTCAACGCGGCCGGCTGCGCCCTGGTGGGCGGCCACACCGGCGAAGGCCAGGAGCTGGCGCTGGGTTTTGCCGTCAACGGCCTGATCGACGAAGGCATGCAGGGCGTGTTGCGCAAGGGGGCGCTGCGCCCCGGCGACGTGCTGCTGCTGACCAAGCCCATGGGCACCGGCACGCTGTTCGCGGCCCACGCGAGGGCGGCCGAGCTGCCCGGCTTCCGTGGCCGCTGGGTGCCCGAGGCGTTGCGCCACATGCGCCAGTCCAACCAGGCCGGCGCCCGCGTGCTGCGCGCCCACGGCGCCACCGCCTGCACCGACCTCACCGGCTTCGGCCTGCTGGGCCACCTGGTGGAGATGACAAGGCCCTCGGGCGTGGACGCCGAGCTGGACCTGTCGGCCCTGCCCCTGCTGCCGGGTGCGCTGGAATGTGTGCAGATGGGCGTGGCCAGTTCACTCGCGCCGGCCAACGTGCGCCTGCGCCGCGCCCTGCGCAACCAGGCCGATTGTGTGGACCACCCGCGCTACCCGCTGCTCTTCGACCCCCAGACCGCCGGTGGCCTGCTGGCCGGCGTGCCCGCCGACCAGGCCACCGCCTGCCTCGCGGCCCTGCGCGAAGCCGGCTACGCCCACGCCGCCCTCATCGGCCGCATCACCGCGCAAGGCGACGCGCTGGCGCCGGTGACACTGAACGCCTGATCCCACCCGTTTTCAACCTGCCGCGATGCGCTGCACCGTCCACAGGGCACCCACGATGGCGATGCTCAGGGAACCACCCGCCACGACGATCCAGCGGTAGAAGCGTGTGCGGCGCAGCCACCAGGCCAGCGGCAGGAACACGCCCACGATGGCCAGCTGGCCCAGCTCCACGCCCAGGTTGAAGCCCCCCAGCGCCACGGCCAGCGCGTGTGCCGGCAGGCCCAGATCGAGCAGCACGTTGGCGAAACCAAAGCCGTGGACCAGGCCGAACACAAAAGCCAGGCGCCAGCGCCGCACGGACCACCAGCCCAGCAGGTTGTTGAGCGCGGCCAGCACCACCGAGATGGCGATCACCGGTTCGATGAAACTCGCCGGTGGCTGCACCCACTGCAGCACCGACAGGCCCAGCGTGATCGAGTGCGCGACGGTGAAGGCGGTGACCACGCCCAGCACGTCGAACACGACCGGTCGCGCGCGTGCCCGCGCCGCCCAGTGCGTGAGCCGCTGGCGCGACGGCAACAAGGGCGCCAGCACCAGCAGGCTCAGCAGGAAGAGGATGTGGTCGATGCCGATCCAGATGTGCCACACGCCTTCGACGATGTAGTTGAGCAGCACCGTCCCCACCGGGGCCTGCACCACGCGCAGCGGCGCCTCGGGCCGGTCGGGACTGAGGATGGCGCTGCTCTGCGCGTCGGGCAGGTCGATGCGCAAGAGGCCGCGGTGCAGGTTGTCCTGGTCGAACATCAGGCCATAACGCAGGCGCAGGCCATCGCCGGCCGGGTCGACGCCGGGCGGGCAGCGCAGCCGCCATTCGCTGCTGAGGTACACCCCATCGGCGCGTTCGCTGGCCTGGGTGTCGATGGGTTCCAGCGCGCAGGCGGCCTCGGCGCTGCGCACCACCAGGCCCTGGGCCAGCCAGGCCTCGATGTCGCGGCTTCGCGCCGCCACCTCGCCCCAGCTGACCTGGCCGTCGCGGTTGGCGTCGAGGTCCAGCACCCGGTCGACGTCGCGCAGGTGCAGGTCGGTGCGCAGCACCGGCGCACCATCGCGCTGGGAGAAGCTGAGGTAGGCGTTGCTGCTGGAATGGGCCTGCGCGGCGGTGGCGATCACCCACAGGCCCAGCCAGCACAGCCAGCGCCAGGCATCCGGACGAACACAACGCGGGGATCGCATGGTGGGCCGACCTTCAGGAGCGGCCCAGCGCGGCCTTGAGTTGCTGGGCCAGCGCCGCCAGCGCCGGTTCGGTGTAGCCGGTGCGCGCCATCCACGCCAGCACCGGTTCGGCGGCCTTGGGCTGCTGCAGCTTGAGCGCGGCCTCGGCCAGCAGCACGGCGTCGGGCGGGTCGTTCTGGCTGCGCCAGTTCTCCGCCGCCAAGGCCAGGCCGACCGCCACGTCGTGGCCATGGCGGATGAGGTAGATCAGCTTGGGCCGCTCGATCAGCGCCTCCTGGCGCAGGTCCTGCCCGCTCATGCGCTGCGCCACCTGTTCGGCCAGGCGGGCGGTCTCGCCATCACCCAAGCCCTGGCTGGCCAGCAGCGACTGCACCAGCAGCGCATCGGTCGGGTTGGGGCTGGAGGCCAAGCGCCTGGCGTCGGCAAAACGGCGCTGTGCATTGAGCAGTTCCACCAGCGCCAGGCGCACCGAATGCGCTCGCGGCCGGGCCGCGAGGTGTTGTGTCCAGACGGCGATGGCGCGCTCCGTCTGGCCTGCCGCGCGCAGCGCCTCGCCCTGGTGGAAACGCAGCCAGTCCTGCGACGCCCCGTCCCGGAATTCGGGCAGGGCCGCGACCCGCTCCAGCTGCGCCGCGCCGTCGGCCGCGTGGCCGCTGCGGTAGAGCAGCACGGCGGCACAGGCCTGGCCTTCGCCCGCGCCGAAGCGCTGGCCCAGGGTGTCGCAATCCTGGCGCGCGGCGGCCATGTCGGACAGCAGCAGGTGCAGGGCAAAACGCCAGGACCAGAACTCGGCGCGCTGGCCGTCGAGCGCGATGGCGGCGTTGATGTCGGCCAGGCCACCCTGGAAATCGTGGAAACCCTGTTTGACCAGGCCACGCAGGTAATGCCCCTGCGCCGGCAGGGCGGCCGCGTCCCACCAGGGCAGCAGCGCGGCCTTGGTCGAGCCCAGCCAGCGCAGGTCGCCCTCGGTGAGGCCGATCAGGAAGGTCTCGCGCGCGTAACGCAATGCAAGGGCCATGTCTTTGGGTTCGCGCCGCCAGTCGCGCTCGGCCTCGCGCAGGGCGCTGTTGCCGGCGGCGATGCCATGCGCCGACAGCGGCAGCACCACCTGCGCGGCCTCAGGCGTGAAGCGCTTCTGTGCCCACGCCGGCCCCCAGGACCACAGGACCAGCGCGGCCGGCAACAGCGTGTGGCGCAATACCTGAGCGGAGAAAAGGAGATCGGCCAGGGGCTTCAAAGCTTTCATGGGTCACGTTATCCTGCGCGGGCGCTGTTTGCGGGTTGGCGCATTCTGCGTTTTTTTCCACCCATCCGCTTGAAAGAGGTGACTGATGAAATACCTGCTCGCCGCGATTGCTTCCGCATTCCTGTTGGCGTCCATGCCCTCGATGGCCGCCAGCCACGGAGGCGGCAAGATGGAAGACTGCTCCAAGAAGGAAAACGCCGACAAGGCCGAGTGCAAGAAGAAGTGACACACACCGCCTGAAGGCGGTTCAAAAGGCCCCACCAGGGGCCTTTTTTGTGTCCGGACGGCAGCGGTCCCAACGCAGTTTCGCCCCACTTTAAGCAACCTATTGACACACAAGCTGCTGCACCGCAGCAAACACCGGTTCACAAAGTGCCCACCCAAGCCGCAACTGATCTGTAGGGAAATCCATGATGGAAATGCCCTGACACATGCTTGTATCGTTTGACAATTGGCCCTCTAATAAGCCACATATTGTCATAACAAGCCACCCAGACTTGTCGCGGTGGACGCTGGCACACCGGAGATTCGGTGCAGGTTGATCGGGCGCAGTTTGATCAAGGAGATCTCAGGGTGACAGCAGCAAGCACGGATGAGCGCCCCCGGGTGCTCGAATGCCGCGGGGTGGAGCGGCGCTTCGGCGGCCTGGTGGCCGTGACCGGCGTCGACATGCACGTCGCCCAGGGCGAGATTTTTGGCCTGGTCGGCCCCAATGGCAGCGGCAAGACCACCATGACCAACGCCATCACCGGTTTCTTTCCGCCGCAGAAGGGGCGGATCCTGCTCAACGGCGAAGACATCACCGGCCTGGCGCCCCACAAGGTGGCCCGCCGGGGCGTGGCCCGCACCTTCCAGAACCTGGCACTGTTCAACGGCATGACGGTGCTCGACAACATCCTGCTGGGCCGCCACGTGCACATGAAGCCCAGCGTGTGGCGCACCGCGCTCTACCCCTGGCTGGCCCGGCCGCAGGAGATCGCCCACCGCGAGGTGGTGGAAGAGGTGATCGACTTCATGCAGCTCGAGGGCGTGCGCGACGAGCCGGTGGACGCGATTCCGCTGGGCCTGAAAAAGCGCGTGGAGCTGGCACGCGCGCTGGTGGCCGAGCCCAGCTTCCTGGTGCTGGACGAGCCCATGGCCGGCATGAACCAGGAGGAAAAGGAGTACATGGCGCGCTTCATCCTCGACGCCCGCGAGGAACGGGGCGTGACGGTGATGCTGATCGAACACCACATGGACATCATCACCGGCATCTGCGACCGCATGATGGTGCTGAGCTACGGCGAGGTGATCGACACCGGCATACCCAAAGACGTGATCGCCGACCCGCGCGTGATCAAGGCCTACCTGGGAGGTGCCCATGCCGTCCAGTGAGCGCCGCGCCGGCCGCCGGTCCGACACCTGGGACCTGAACCCCCGCACCACCCTGCCCCGCCTGCTGGCGGCCAACGCCCGCGTGCTGCCACAGGGCGTGGCCTTCCGCGAAAAGGACCGCGGCATCTGGCAGGAAACCACCTGGCAGACCGCCCAAGACAAGGCCCTGCGCTGCGCCGCCGGCCTGCAGGCTCTGGGCCTTCACAAGGGCCAGACCGTGCTGGTGCTGGGCGACAACCGGCCCCACCTGTACCTGGGCATGCTGGCCGTGGGCATGCTGGGCGGCTACGCCACGCCGGTCTACCCGGACGCGACGCCGGAAGAAATCCTGCACGTGGTCAACAGCGTGCAGGTGCAGTTCGTGCTGGCCGAGGACCAGGAGCAGGTGGACAAGGCACTGGACCTGCGCGAGCGCGGCGCGCCGCTGGAACACATCGTCTACGACAACCCACGTGGCCTGTCGCGCTACAAAGCGCCCGGCCTGGTGTCGTGGGCGGCGCTGCAGACCGAGGGCGCGGCACGCCTGAACACATCGCCCCAGCTGGGCCAGCAGCTGATCGAGGGAGCCCAGCCCGACGACCCGGCCGTGCTGATCCATTCTTCTGGCACCACCGGCAAGCCCAAGGGTGTCGCGCTGTCGCATTTCAACGTGTTGTCGGGCGTGGCCAATGCCTTCCAGGCCGAGTCCTTCGACTTCGGCGAAAACATCCTGGCCTACCTGCCCATGGCCTGGGTGGGCGACTTCGCGATCACCATGGGCGCCGGCGTCGGCCTGCACTTCAGCATCCACATCCCCGAGCGGCCCGAGACGGTGCTGCACAACCTGCGCGAGATCGCGCCCACCTACTACCTGGCCGCGCCGCGCAGCTGGGACAACCTGCTGACCCAGGTGCAGGTGCGCATGGAAGACTCGACCTGGCTGAAGAAAAAGCTCTACGACTTCTTCATGTCCCTGGCCATCGCGTCCGAGAAACGCAAGCTCGCGGGACAGCCACCCACCCCGCAACAGAAACTGCTGCGCCCGCTGGGCGAGTGGCTGGTGACCGGCCCGATCAAGGACCAGCTCGGCATGAGCCGGCTGCGCAACGCCTTCACCGGCGGCGAGGCGATCGGCGAGGACACCTTCGTCTTCTACCGCGCCCTGGGCGTGCGCCTGCGCCAACTCTACGGCCAGACCGAGAGCAGCGCCTTCAACGCCATGCAGGCCCCCGACGAGGTGCGCCTGCACACCGTGGGCCGGCCGCTGCCCGGCGTGGAGGTGAAGATCAGCGACGGCGGCGAGATCCTGATCCGCTCGGGCAGCGTGTTCGCCGGCTACCACCAGAACGAGGCCGCCACGCGCGACACGCTGGAGGACGGCTGGCTGCACACGGGCGACGCCGGCTACCTGGAGGCCGACGGCCAGCTGGTGGTGCTGGGCCGGCTGTCCGAGGTGGTCCACACCGCAAACAACGAGCGCTACATCCCCAACTACATCGAGAACCGCCTCAAGTTCAGCCCCTTCGTCAAAGACGTGGCCGTGCTGGGCAAGGGGCGTGAGACGCTGGCGGCCATCGTCTGCATCGACAAGGAACCGGTGGGCCACTGGGCCGAGGTGCGTGGCATCTCCTACATCTCCTACGCCGACCTGTCGCAAAAACCCGAGGTCATCGCCTTGCTGGCCGACGCGGTGCGCCACGTCAACACCCTGTTGCCCGAGGGCCTGCGGCTGCGCCACTTCGTGAGCCTGCACAAGGAGTTCGACGCCGACGACGGCGAGATCACCCGCACCCGCAAGCTGCGCCGCAACGTGGTGGAAGAGCGCTACGCGCCCATCATCGACGCCATCTACGGTGGCCAGACGCAGGTCAGCATGCGCGCGCAGATCACCTACGAGACCGGCGAGGTTGGTGTCACCGAACGCCTGTTGACCGTCAAGGCGGTGGGAGCCTGATCCATGGACCTGATGTACTTCCTCGAACTGGCGGTCAACGGCGGTCTGGCCGGCCTGATGTACGCGCTGGTGGCCATGGGCATCGTGCTCATTTACAAGTCGTCCTCGGTGCCCAACCTGGCGCAGGGCGGCCTGACCATGCTGGGCGCCTACATGGTGCTGGCCTTCGCCAACGGCCTGGGCCTGTCCATGTGGTTCGCCATCCCGCTGGCCATGGCCACCATGTTCCTGGCCGGTGTCAGCATCGAGCGCGTGGCGCTGCGCCGGCTCGCCGGCCGCCCCATCGTGATGATCCTCATGATGACCCTGGGGCTGGACATCTTCATCCGCGCCACCACCATGACGATCTGGGGCGGCAGCGGCCGGCCCATGCAGCTGGGCATCAGCGACGAGCCGCTGTTCCTGGGCCCGCTGCTGCTCAACCGCGCCTACGTGATCGGCGCCGCCGTGTCGCTGGTGCTGTTCGTCGCCTTCATGCTGTTCTTCCGCACGCGGCGCGGCGTGGTGCTGCGCGCCATCGCCGACGACTACACCGCGTCGTGGTCGGTGGGCATCTCTGTGGAACGTGGCGTGGCCCTGTCCTGGGCCTTGTCCTCGGTGGTGGCCACCACGGCCGGCGTGTTGTGGGGCTCGGTGCAGACGGTGGACCAGACCCTGGCCATGCTGCTGCTCAAGGGCATCACCGTGGGCGTGCTCGGCGGACTGGACAGCCTGGGCGGCGCCATCCTGGCCGGCCTGCTGCTGGGCATGCTGGAGAGCGTGGCCTCGGGCTACCTCGACCCGCTGCTGGGCGGCGGCACCCGCGAGCTGGTGGTGGCGGCGGTGCTGATCCTGACCATCATGGTCCGTCCGCACGGACTCTTCGGTCGCCACGACATCGAAAGGATCTAGCGATGCTGTACCGCCAAGCCGGCATCTTCCACACGAACTACGCGAGCGACCGCGCGCTGTTCAACATTCCCTTCGAGCGCCGCGCCATCGTCGCCGTGCTGCTGCTGGCCCTGGCCGCGCCCTGGCTGGTCAGCTCGCTGGTGCTGACCAGCTACCTCAAGCCCTGGCTGATCTGGACCGCCGCCGTGCTGGGCCTGAACCTCATCCTGGGCTGGGCCGGGCAGTTCCATTTCGGCTACGCGGCCATCATGGGCATCGGCGCCTACGCCTCGGTGCACGCCACGCGCCATGGTGTGCCCTGGGAGATCGCGGTGGTGCTGGGCGGCGTGACCGCCGCGGTGGTGGGCGTGGTCTTTGCCTTCGCCGCGCTGCGGGTCAAGGGCCTGTACCTGGCGCTGTCCACCCTGGCCATGCAGTTCGTCATGGACTGGGTCATCTCGCACGTGCCGGCCATCAGCGGCGGTGTGTCGGCCACGCTGCAGGCGCCGCCCATGAAGCTGCTGGGCCAGGCCGTGACGTCCGAAGCCGGCGTCTACTATGTGGTCCTGGCCTGGGTGATTTTTGTCACAGTTTTCATGCTCAACCTGCGCCGCACCGCGCTGGGCCGGGCGCTGGTGGCCGTGCGCGAAAAGGACTTCGCGGCCGCCGTCATCGGCGTGCAGAGCTTCTATTTCAAGCTGGTGGCCTTCGCCACCTCGGCCTTCATCGGCGGCGTCAGCGGGGCCATGCTGATCTTCGGGTTCTACAAGGCGGTCACACCCGAGCAGTTCGCGGTCAACGTGTCCATCGAGCTGCTGGCCATGGTCATCGTCGGTGGCCTGGGCAGCATCATCGGCAGCTTCTTCGGCACCGCCTTCATCCTGCTGCTGCCCGGCCAGATGAACAGCCTCGTGGCCTGGCTGGCCAAACTGTTCGGCCTGGACATCGGTGTCGAGACCCTGGCCCACATCCCCCACATGGTCTATGGCGCCACCATCATCGCGGTGCTGCTGATCGAACCCATGGGCCTGGGCAAGATGTACGGCAACGTGCGCAACTACCTGCTGGTCTGGCCCTTCGGCTACGCGCGCAAGTGAGGCACGACCACATGAACGCCACCCGTCCCATCCTCACCCTCAACAACATCGAGGTCATCTACGACCGCGTCGCTCTGGCCATCAAGGGGGTGTCGGTGCAGGTGCCCCAGGGCGGCATGGTGGCCCTGCTGGGCGCCAACGGCGCGGGCAAGAGCACCACGCTCAAGTCCATCAGCGGACTGCTGTTGCCCGAGCGCGGCGAGGTCACGCGCGGGGACATCCGCTTCATGGACCAGGACATCGCGGGCCTGGCGCCACAGGCGCGCGTGCGGCTGGGCATCGTGCAGGTGCTTGAAGGGCGGCGCGTGTTCGAACACCTCACACCCGACGAGAACCTGGTGGCCGCCTCGGCCGTGGCGGGCGGCTCACGCACGGACATGAACCGCAACCGCGACATGGTGTACGCCTACTTCCCGCGCCTGCACCAGCGGCGCACGGCGCAGTCCGGTTTTTTGTCGGGCGGCGAACAGCAGATGCTGGCCATTGGCCGCGCCCTCATGACGCAGCCAAAGCTGCTGATGCTCGACGAACCCAGCCTGGGCCTGGCCCCTTTCCTGGTGGCCGAGATCTTCGACATCGTCAAGCGCATCAACCAGCAGGAGGGCCTGTCGGTGCTGCTGGTCGAGCAGAACGCGATCGCCGCGCTCGAGGTTGTCTCGCACGGCTACCTGCTGGAAAACGGCCGCATCGTCATGCACGACAGCGCCGAGGCCATGAAGCAGAACCCGGACATCCAGGAGTTCTACCTGGGCGGTTCGGAAGGTAAGAATTTCCACGACATCAAACACTACAGCCGGCGCAAGCGCTGGCTGAGCTGACCACCATGGCGTGAGGAAAACACGTTCCGGGCATGCGCGTACTTGGTGCCCAGGGAACGGCTGTTCAAGCGTACGCAGGAGACTTTCGATGAAACGTGCATTGCTATCCACCTTGTCGGGCCTGGTCCTGATGCTGGGCGGGCAGTCCGCCATGGCGCAGCAGGCGCCCGTCAAGTTCGGCCTGTGCTACGACCTGAGCAAGGCCTACACCTTCGTCACGCCACAGATCGTGCAGGCGGTGAAGGACTACGCCGACATCCTCAACGCCCGGGGCGGCCTGGAGGGCAGCCCGATCGAGATCGTGGCCCAGGACCATGGCAACGAACCCCAGCGTGGCATCGAGTGCTACGAAAAACTCAAGCGCGAAGGCGTGATGATCTTCGACACCCTGTCAACCCCGGTGTCGCGCGCCGTGCTGCCGCGTGCCATGGCCGACGGCAACATCATGCTGCAGTCCTTCGTCGGCCGGGGCGACGCCATCGACGGCGACGTGTTCAAGTGGATCTTCCCCATCGGCCCGACCTACTGGGGCCAGATGGCGAACAACATCCAGTACATCAAGAACCAGAACAAGGGCAGCCTCAAGGGCGTGAAGGTCGGCTTCATCTACCCCGACTACGCCTTCGGCCAGGAACCCATCCCCATCCTGAAGACGCTGGCCGACAAGGAAGGCTTCGAACTCAGCCTCTTCCCCAACCCCATGCCCGGGCGCGACCAGGCGGCGGTGTGGACCCAGATCCGCCGCTTCAACCCCGACTGGGTGATCACCTGGAACCTGTCGGCCATGCACGTGGTGGCCGCGCGCGAGATGAAGCGCAACGGCATCGCCATGGACAAGCTGATCAGCGTGAACTGGTTCAACGAGGTCGACATCGCCAACATCGGCGCCGCCGAGGCCAAGGGCATGAAACGCGGCACCAACGTGGCCGGTGGCCAGGACCACGCGCTGATCAAGCAGATCACCACCGAGCTGTACGACAAGGGCAAGGGCAACGGTGAACGCAAGAACCTGCAGGACGTGTACTACAACACCGGCCTGGCCATGTACTCGGTGGCCTTCGAGGGCGTGCGCGCGGCGATCAAGGCCGGCGGCCGTCCGCTCACGCCCGCCAAGGTCAAGACCGGCCTGGAAAGCCTGCGCAACTTCGACGCCAACGGCCTGCTCGCGCCCGTGACCGTGACCGCGCAGGACCACGGCGGTGGCGGCAAGACCCGCATCGAGATGTGGGACGGCGCCAAGTGGGTGCCCCAGTCCGACTGGATCTCGGCCTACAACGACGTCGTGATGGAGGTCGTGAAAAAGGAATCGGCCGAATTCGCCAAGACGAACAAGTAAGCGCCCGCGCCGCACGAGGCGGTTCGCGCTCCGGTGATTCCGGCGCGCGGACCACCTTCGTCAATCCGCCAGCGGATCGATGTCGCTCTCGCCGTCGCCGCCCTCGTCCAGCGCCTGCATGTTGTCCAGGATCTTGAGCAGGTAGTGCACGGTGTGCACGATGTCGTTGGTGGAGAAGTCCTTCAGTGCCAGGTCGTAGTAGCCGCGGATCTTGGGCAGGGCAAAGTGCTGCCACACCCGGCGCCCGTTGTCCGTCATCTGGATGAGGCGGGAACGGCGGTCGGCCGGGTCGGCCGCGCTGACCAGGTGTCCGGCGCGCTCCAGGCGCCCGATCACGCCCGAAAGGTTCTGGCGGCTGACCATGAGGTAGCGGGCCAGGTCGCCCAGTTTCATGCCGCCGTCGACCTGGGGCCGCGACAAGGCCCCCAGCACCGCCCACTGCTGCGTGGTCAGGCCTTCTTCCTCGATCGCCCTGGAACCCGTCTTGTGCAGCATGTTGGCGCATTGGTACAGACGGAAGAAAAGCCGGTTGGCCAGCTCCGTGCGCATTTCATGGGCTTGATCCATGGTTGCTTCCTTGTTGTTCACACGACACGCGCCAACCGCCACGGCGGGCAGGGCCTTCAGAACGTATGACGATCGACGCGACCCCTTGTAGATCGTCAACATGTTCTCAACGCGGCAAGCGCATCAGCGTGCTCTTGCCGAACAGCGACTCGACCAGGTCCACCGCGAGCTCGGCGGTCTTGTTGCGCACGTCCAGCGCGGGGTTGAGCTCAACGATGTCCAGCGAGGCCAGGCGGCCGCTGTCGGCGATCATCTCCATGCACAGCTGGGCCTCGCGGTAGCTGGGGCCACCGGGCACGGTGGTGGCCACGCCGGGCGCGATCTCGGGGTCGAGGAAGTCGACGTCGAAGCTCACGTGCAGGTGGGTGTTGGCGTCCATGCCGTCCAGCGCGCGCTCCATGGTTCGGCGCATGCCTTCCTCGTCGATGAAGCGCATGTCGAACACTTCCAGCCCCTGCTCGTGCACCAGGCGCTTTTCACCCGCGTCCACGCTGCGAATGCCGATCTGGCGGATCTGGTCCGGCCGCAGGGCCGGCGTGTGGCCACCGATGCCGGTCAGCCCGGCCGGCCCCAGGCCGCACAGACAGGCCACCGGCATGCCGTGCACGTTGCCGCTGGGCGTGAGGGTGCTGGTGTTGAAGTCGGCATGGGCATCGAGCCACAACACGCGCAGCTGCCGGCCCTGCTCGCGGCAGTGGCGGGCCACGGCGGCGATGCTGCCCACGCCCAGGCAGTGGTCGCCCCCGAGCAGGATGGGCAGGTGCCCGCCGCGCAGCGCGCCGTACACGGCGTCGAACACAGCCTGGTTCCAGGCCACCACCTCGGGCAGGTGGCGGTAGCCATCGACCGGGGGTTGCCACGGGTTGGTCGGGCCGGCCAGGTTGCCGCCGTCCAGCACCCGCAGGCCATGGGTCTCCAGCGCCGCCCGCAGGCCGGCCACGCGCAGGGCCTCGGGCCCCATGGACGCGCCACGCGCGCCGGCGCCGATGTCGGTGGGGGCGCCGATCAGCGCGGCGGTGGTGACGGCGGGAAGGAGCTCGGTGTTCATGGCCAAAAGCATAGCGGTCTTTGTGCCCGCCCGGGCAGGCCGGAACGGCCAGTGCCCGGCGACGTTGCACGGGGCCGCACAGCGGCCTACACTGCCAGCCCGCCCCCCGCAGGAGACACCGACCATGAAGCTGTACTTCCACCCGGCCTCGACCACCAGCCGTGTCGTCCAGATGTTCGCCACCGACCAGGGCATCGCGCTGGACTACCAGGTGGTGGACCTGTTCACCGGCGAACACATGCAGGCGCCGTTCGCCGCCATCAACCCCAACTGCCTGGTGCCGGTGCTGGAAGACGGCGGCTTCCGCCTCACCGAGTGCTCGGCCATCGTCAAGTACCTGGCCGACCAGGCCGGCTCGCCCGCCTACCCCCGGGACCTGCAGGCGCGCGCCCGCGTCAACGAAATGATGGACTGGTTCAACGCCAACATCTACAAGGACCTCGGCTACGGCCTGATCTACCCGCAGATTTTCCCCGGCCACAAGCGGCCTGGCGACGCGGTACAGGCGGGCACCCTGGCCTGGGCCAGGGACAAGAGCGGTATCTGGCTCAAGACCCTGGACACCCACCTGATCGGGCCGGACAAGGCCTACCTCTGCGGCAACAGCATCAGCCTGGCCGACTACCTGGGCGCCGAGATGATCGCCCTGCTGGGCATGATCGGCTCCGACCTCGCCGCCTACCCCAACATCCGGCGCTGGATGGGCCACATGATGGCGCTCAAGTCCTGGGCGCCGGTGCACGGGGTCATCAACGGCTTCGCGGCCTCGCTCAAGGGCCAGACCTTCGTCACGGTGTGAGGCCGGCCATGATCCACGGCCTGCACCACAACGCCTACCGCTGCCGCGACTCGGAAGCCACGCGGCGCTTCTACGAGGATTTCCTGGGCCTGCCGCTGGCCGGCACGCTGGAGATCGGCGAGACCAAGAGCGGGCGCAAGACCGACACCCTGCACACCTTCTACCGCCTGGGCGACGGTTCCTTCCTGGCCTTCTTCGAGGCGCCGGACATGCCCTTCGACTTCAAGGTCCAGCACGACTTCGACCTGCACATCGCGCTGCGGGTGGACGCCGACACGCTGCAGCGCATGTTCGAACTGGGGCGGGCGCAGGGCATCGAGACCCGCGGCATCTCGGACCACGGCTTCATCCACTCGATCTACTTCCGCGACCCCAACGGCTACGTGATCGAGCTGACCACCCCACTGCCCGGGCACGACCAGGCCATGGACCCGGCACGCAACGGCGCGCGGGCCAAGCTCGACCGCTGGACGGCGGCCAAGGCCGGCGCCTGAACTCAGGCGGTCAGCGCGGTGCTCGGCGAGCTGGCCTGGGTGCCCATGACGTTGGCGCCGATCTGCTCGTAGAGCGACTGCGCCAGCTTGGCGATCTCCTGGTTGAAGCCGCTGCCCGTGTCGTCCTGCGCCGACTGGGCCAGCTCCTTCAAGGCACCGGCCAGGCGCTCCATCTCGGACACCGTGCCGTCCTGGTTGATGTTCAGCGCGTCGTAGCCGCTGCTCTCCGACGACGACGACGCGGTTGCGCCGCAACCGCGCCCAGGGTGGCCTGCGCGCCGAGCTGACCCTGCCGCTGGCCGCCTGAGAACGTGTTTCAGGTCCCCCAGTCGGGCGGCAGTTGCTTGCGCCGGCGCGCCGCCCGTTCCTCGCGCTCCTGCGCCAGCTGGGCCTCCAGCTGCTCGCGCCCCTGGCGGGTGACGGAAATCAGGCGCTCCACGTCCGCGTGGTGCGGGTGCTGCAGTTCCAGCATGCCCAGGTTGTGGCGGCGAAAACGCATGGCCAGCTCGCGCGCCTCGAAGGCGGTGTGGCCGACCGCCTCCAGCACCTTGCGGGCGCTGCCCAGCGAGGACTCGAACAGCTCGCGGTCGATCAGCGTGACGCCCCGGTCGCGCAGGGCGTTCCAGTGCCCCACGTCGCGCGCCCGGGCCACCAGCTGCAGCTGCGGGAAGTGCTCGCGGGCCAGGTCGACGATGGCCAGGCTGGTGTCGCGGTCGTCCACCGCCACCACCAGCACGCGGGCGCTGGCGGCGCCCGCGTTGTGCAGCAGGTCCAGCCGCGTGGCGTCGCCATAAAAGCTCTTGAAGCCAAAACGCCGCAGCGACTCGACCTGGTCGGGGTTGTGGTCCAGCACCGTGGGCTTGAGGCCGGCCGCCAGCAGCACGCGGGTCACGATCTGGCCGTAACGGCCGATGCCGGCGACGATGATGGGCGCGTCCTGCACGTCGAAGGGCTCGGGTTCGGGCCGGGCCGCCGCGCCGCTGTGGCGCCGCGCCAGGCGGTCGACCAGCAGCAGCAGCAAGGGCGTGAGCAGCATGGACAAGGCCACCGCGCCAATCCACAGCGCGGCCGTGGCTGGCGCCACCACCCGCGCCGTGGCCGCGGCGCCAAACAACACGAAGGCGAATTCGCTGCCCTGCGCGATCAGCAGCGCGAACAGGTTGCGCTGCGCCAGCGGTATGCCCACGGTGGCGGCCAGCGGCCGCATGATGGCGAACTTGATGGCCATGAAACCCAGGGTGATGCCCAGGGCCTGCCAGGGCTGGGCCAGCAGCACGCCGAAGTCGATGGACATGCCCACGGCGATGAAGAACAGGCCCAGGAACAGGCCCTTGAAGGGCTCCAGGTCGGTTTCGAGGGCGCGGCGGTACTCGCTGTCGGCCATCAGCACGCCGGCCAGGAAAGCGCCCAGGCCCATGGAGAGGTCAACCCAGCGCATGAGGTAGGCCACGCCGATGACCAGCAGCAGGGCGGCGGCGGTGAAGACCTCGCGCACGTCGCTGCGGGCGATGGCGCGGAACAGCGGGCGCACCAGGTAGCGGCCGCCGAACACGATCGCCACCACCACGGCCAGCGCCCGGGCGGCCAGGAAACCGCCACCGTCGGCGGCCACGTCCTCACCGGCCACCAGGCCCACGGCCAGGGCCGGCAGCAGGGCCAGCAGGGGGATGGACTGGATGTCTTGCGCCAGCGACAGCGCCACCGTGGTCTGGCCGGTTTCGGTCTGCGCCTGGTGGCGCTCGGCCAGGGCCTGCAGGGCGATGGCGGTGGACGACAGCGAGAGGCCGAAGCCCAGCACCAGCGCGGCCTGCCAGCCGGCGCCCAACCACCAGGCCAGGCCGCCGATGGCGCTGCTGCACAAGGCCATCTGCAGGCTGCCCCAGACGAAGATGGGCTGGCGCAGCCGCCAGACCTTGGCCGGCTCCAGCTCCAGGCCCACGAGGAACAGCATCAGCACCACACCGAATTCGGCGAAGTGCAGCACCGACGCCGCGTCGGCGATCAGGCCCATGCCCCAGGGCCCGATGGCGATGCCGGCCAGCAGGTAGCCCAGCACGGCGCCAAAGCCCAGGCGCTTGGCCAGTGGCACGGCCAGCACGGCCGCGCCCAGGTAAACCAGGGCCGGCGTCAGCCAGTCGCCCGCCGCCACGTGGCCGACGGTTTCGGCGCTCATGGCTGGCTCCCATGGCTCTGCGGGCGGTCGCTGTCAGGCACCTCGCAGCCCACACATTCGATGTCGGCGATCTCGGGCCAGTCGGGGTAGCTGGACAGGCGCTGCACAAACACGTCCACATGGGCGCGCAGCTCGTCCTCGGCCACCGCATGGGCGCCATGCAACACCAACGGCGGCAGGAAACGCATGCCACACAGGGCAGCGGTCTGCTCGTAGGGCGGCAGGAAGGCATCGAAAAAATAGCGGTTGTAGCCCTGCGGGTGGTAGGCCGACTCGGCGCCGCCGGTGCTGGCCACCAGCCAGACGTCCTTGCCACGCAGCGCCTGCCCGCGCCGGCCGTAGGCCCAGCCGTGGCTCAGCACCTCGTCCTGCCACAGCTTGTGCAGCGGCGGGCTGGCGTACCACTGGATGGGGTGCAGCCAGACCAGCAGCTGCGCCGCCGCCAGCCGGGCCTGCTCGGCGGACACGTCGATGTCGTAATCGGGGTAGCTGGCGTACAGGTCCATGACCTGCACATGGGGCAGCGCGCGGGTGGCCTCCAGCAAACGCCGGTTGACGCGGGATTCGCGCCAGTGGGGGTGGGCGGCCACCAGGTAGACCGGGGGTGGATGGGATGCTTCAGGAGGATTCATCTCGTCACGATAACGCAAGCCCTTTGCCACAGGGCTGGCGTAATATCGATGGTCTGTTGCGGGCTGGCCGCTGACGTCATCCATGGAGCCATGGGCATGATTGAACAGAATCAGCATTTCAAGCGGGTCACGACCGCCTTCCCCCACATCGGGAAGAACATCCGCCTGCTCTGGGGCCATCCCGAATTCGCGCTCTACATGGCCAAGCTCATGGGCGACACCCGCAACGGCGAGCGGCGAGGCTTCCCCGACGATGTGCACGACTCCATGCTGCGCCTGCTGGAGCAGCACGACCGCGACTTCCCGCGCAAGCCACAAGCGTCCCGGGACCTCTGGGCCGACCAGCCCGACGACTGAGGAAGTGTGAGCACCCGCCCGCGCAGCGGTATCACGGCCCCAGGTATTGCGCGATGTCCACCTCGTCGATCTGCTCGGGCAGCAGGTACTTGCGGGCGTAGGTTGCATAGACCCCGGAGCTGAGAAAAAGGTCGAACAGCACCGGGTCGATGTGCCGCTTCATCTTGAACTTGTGCAGGATCTTGATGGATTCCGACAGGGTCTTGGCCTTCTTGTAGGGGCGGTCGCGCGCGGTCAGGGCCTCGAAGACGTCCGCGATCGCCATGATGCGCGAGGGAATGGACAGCTCGCGCTCCGTCAGGCGCCGCGGGTAACCGCTGCCGATCAGCGTTTCGTGGTGGGTGCCGGCGTACTCCGGCACGCGCTTGAGGTTGTAGGGCAGCGGCATGTTCTCGAGCATCACGATGGTCTGGACGATGTGCTCGTTGATCTTGAAGCGCTCTTCGTCCGTCAGGGTTCCGCGCGCGATCGACAGGTTGTAGACCTCGCCGTGGTTGTAGAGGTGCTCGGGCACTTTCAGGGTGAAGCCATAGCGCGAGTCCAGGGCCGCGGTGGGCGGGCGCTCGAACAGGTGCTGCGCCTTGTCCGCCAGCAGTTGCTCCTGCGCCGGCAGAGGCCGCGCCGGTTCGCGTTCGAAGCGCTTGAGTTCGTCGTGGGCCAGGCCCAGCCGGTCGTCGAAATGCCGAACCCAGGTGGTGCGCGCGATGTCCCTCAAGCGGTCGACCTTGTCGGGTGCCATGAACTCGCTGCCCAGGTTGCATTCGGCCACGAAGGCGAAGTCGGCCACCAGCTCGGCGCGCCTCGCCTCGAAGGCCGCATTCGCCGAAGCCGCCTGTGCGGGGTCCTCGACGATGGCCTCCAGGCAGGCGATGCGCGCGTCGCGCAGCAACACCTCGAACCGGGTCCGGATCTCGTGGATGCGGTTGAAGATGGTTTCCAGCTTGGTCGCCTTGTCCACCACGAACTCGGGCGTCGTGACCTTGCCGCAGTCGTGCAACCAGGCACCGATGCGGAATTCGCGCCACTCGTCCTCGGTCTTGAACTCGAAGTCGGCCAGCGGGCCCTCTTTCACCTCGCATGCCTTCTGCGCCAGCATCATCGCCAGCTGCGGCACGCGCTCGCAGTGGCCACCCGTGTAGGGGCTCTTGGTGTCGATGGCGCCGGCGATGATCTGGATCATCGAATCCATCAGGGCCTTCTGCGCGTCGAGCAGGATCTGGTTCTCCAGCGCCACGGCGGCCTGGGCCGCCAGCGCCTCGACAAAACTCACGATCTCCGGGTCGAACGGAATCACCTCACCGGTCTTGGGGTGCAGGGCGTTCATCAGCTGGACCAGCCCCAGGACCTGTCCCTCGCTGGCCTTGAGGGGCACGTTCAAGGTGGAGACCACGCGGATGCCCGACTCCTCGCTGAACCGCTTGGTGCCACTGACGTCGAAGCGCGTTTCGCTGTAGATGTCGTCGATGACCACGGTCTCGCCGCTCAGCACGACGTGGGTGGCGACGAATTTGTGGTCGGGCCGGCCGTGGATGTCGTAGAGCGCCAGCTCGGTGGTCGGCAGGGGGTCGTCGCTGGTGCGCAAGGCGAAACGCAAGGTGTTGCGCTCGGTCTTGAGGAACAGGGTCGCGGCCTGACACTGCGCGATCTCGCGCGCGCCGAACAGCGCCGCGCGCAACAGCTCCGCGCGGTCGTGCGTGCGCCCGAGTTCGATGCCCGTCTCCACGATCCGGGACAGCTTGGCCTGCGCCGTCTCCAGCGCCACCGTGCGCTCCTTGACCGAGCGGTGCATGACCGTCTGGGCCTGCCCCAGCGCGTTGATTTCGTAGAGGTAGGACTGCACCTCCGCCGGCTCGGCCGAGAAATCCAGCACGCGCAGCCGCTCGGAGTCCTGCGCCATGCGTCCCAGGGAACGCGCGATGCCGCGTGTGCCGATCAGGGCAATGGGCACCAGCACCACCAGCAGGGCACAAGTGATCAGCAGCACATCGCGCCGCGCGCGCTCGACCGGCCCGGTGTAGTCGGCCACCGGCGCCCAGGAGACCACCTGGTAGCGGCCGCTGCCGGCGATGTCGAGCTTGCGCACCACCAGCAGGTGGGGCTCGCCGCCCAGCTCCAGGAAGTGCGACACCTCCGGCGCCATGTCCTTGAGCAGACCGGCCACGGCCGCCACCTTGGGGTGGGCCACCCCGGCCATGGGTTGCAGCATGCCGGTGTTGGTCTGGAAGCCCGACGACCCCTTGCCGTGCGCTGCCAGAAGCCGCCCCTGTTCATCGACCACGCCGATGAAGGCGTTGTCGCTGATCTGGTAGCTGGCGAGCACCCCCGGCAGCATGTGCAGGCTGATGTCGATGCCGTAAACCCCGCCGCCCTGGGGCATGGCGGCGGCAATCGTCACACCCTCGCGCTGGGTGGACGCAAACACGTAGGGCGCGGTGAGTAGGGCGCCCGGCGTGGCCAGCGCACCCCGGTACCAGGGCCGGTCCAGCGGGGTGTATGACGCCGGCTCGCTGCGCTCGTCGAGCAGCCGACCGTCCGTGTCGAGGAACTGCCACCGCTCCGTGCGGCGGCCCTGGGCATCCGCCTGGATGACCCTCACGGCGAGTTCGGTCTGCCCGGGCGCCACCAGCGCCTGGACCACGGAGGGGTCGCGGTGCACGCCTATCGCCTGGTAGAAGTCGCCGTTGGCCAGACCGATGTATTCGCCATAAACGCCCGGGTTCTGCCGCACCGAGGTCTTGAGCACCGCCAGCACCGCCTCCGCCGGCATGGACTGGCGCTTGAGCAGCGTGGCCGCGTCGCCCGCCGCAAACGCCAAGGCGCGCCGGGCATGGGCCTCCAGGCTCAGCTGCAAGTTGTCCGCGATGCCCCGCGTGATCAGCTCGAACCGTTCGGTGGCGCCAAACTCCGCCGTTTCGCGGAATTTGCCAAACACGGTGCCCAGAAAAACGGCGGACAGGATCAGCACCAGCGCACTGGCGGAGATGACGATCCACTGCTGGAACCTGATGGTTTTGATGCCGAACATCCGATATGCCGAATAAGGGTGGAGGTGTCGAGCCTTGTGCGCAATATAGCGCCGACGGCACGCCTTGGGTCCGGCACCAGGCGACTGGGGACCCTCGCGGTAAAATGAGCGCCCCTCCACAGCCTCTGGACACATACCATGAACCGCTGTCACGGGCGCCGCCACGGCGCCTTGATGCTGGCCATCGCCTCGCTGGCCACCGCCTTTGTTCCCTCCCACGCCCAGGCCCAGGGCCGGGTCTTCCCCGACAGCGCGCTGCGTGGCCACCTCGTCGTGACCAACCCGCCCGACGTGCTGCTCAACGGCCAGCCCGCGCGGCTGTCGCCCGGCTCGCGCATCCGCGGCACCAGCAACACGCTGGTGTTCCCGCAGTCGCTGCAGCAACAGTCGCTGGTGGTGAACTACACCCGCGAAGCCACCGGCCTGGTGCACGACGTCTGGATACTGACCGCCTACGAGGCTGCGCAGCCACGCGCCGGCTGGGACGGTGTGATCCGCAATTACCGCTTCCAGTCCGAGCAGGACGCCGCCAAAAGCAGCGGCCGCTGAGGCCGGAGACCCCCATGAGCAAAAAAGTTTTCATCAAGACCTTCGGCTGCCAGATGAACGAGTACGACTCGGACAAGATGGCCGATGTGCTGGGCGCCGCCCAGGGCTACGAACCCACGCAGGACGTGGAGGAAGCCGACCTCATCCTGTTCAACACCTGCTCGGTGCGCGAAAAAGCGCAGGAGAAGGTGTTCAGCGACCTGGGCCGCGTCAAACACCTCAAGGACAAGGGCGTGCTGATCGGTGTCGGCGGCTGCGTGGCCAGCCAGGAGGGCGAGGCGATCATCAAGCGCGCCCCCTATGTGGACGTGGTGTTCGGCCCGCAGACCCTGCACCGCCTGCCCGAGATGCTGAACGCCCGCGCCGCCCTGGCCCGGCCCCAGGTCGACATCAGCTTCCCCGAGATCGAGAAGTTCGACCACCTGCCGCCCGCCCGCGTGGAGGGCGCCAGCGCCTTCGTGAGCATCATGGAAGGCTGCAGCAAGTACTGCAGCTACTGCGTGGTGCCCTACACCCGCGGCGACGAGGTCAGCCGCCCCTTCGAGGACGTGCTGGTGGAGGTGGCCGGCCTGGCCGACCAGGGCGTGAAGGAGATCACGCTGCTGGGCCAGAACGTCAACGCCTACCGGGGCAAGATGGGTCAGGATTCGAAGTCCGGGCCCGAGATCGCCGACTTCGCCCTGCTGCTGGAGTACGTGGCCGACATGCCTGGCATCGAGCGCATCCGCTACGTGACCAGCCACCCCAACGAATTCACGCCGCGCCTGATCGAGGCCTACGCCAGGCTGCCCAAGCTGGTGAACCACCTGCACCTGCCGGTGCAGCACGGCAGCGACCGCATCCTGATGGCCATGAAACGCGGCTACACCGCGACGGAATACAAGAGCACCATCCGCAAGCTGCGCGCCATCCGCCCCGACCTGTCGCTCTCCAGCGACTTCATCGTCGGCTTCCCGGGCGAGACCGACGAGGACTTCGGCAAGATGATGAAGCTCATCGAGGACGTCGGTTTCGATGCCTCCTTCAGCTTCATCTTCAGCCCGCGGCCCGGCACCCCGGCCGCCAACCTGCCCGACGACACGCCCCACGCGGTCAAGCTCCAGCGCCTGCAGCGGCTGCAGGCCAGCATCGAGGACAACGTGCGCCGCATCAGCGCGGGCCTGGAAGGCCGGGTGCAGCGCATCCTGGTCGAAGGGCCATCGCGCAAGGACGCCAGCGAGCTGATGGGCCGCACCGAATGCAACCGCATCGTCAACTTCCCCGGCGGCCCCCACCCGGCCCGCCTGGTCGGCCAAATGGTGGACGTGCGAATCACCTCGGCCCAGCCACACTCGCTGCGCGCCGAGGTGGTGGTGAAGGAAGACCTGCCCGCCTGAGCCCCCCCCACAACCTCCCTCCCCCCCAAAAAAAACGGCGCCATCGGCGCCGTTTTGCTTGCCCGTCACGCCCGCCAACACTCACCCGGGGGCACCGCGGACCTGGCTCCGCCAGTCCGCAGGTGCCGCCCCTCGAGGGGGTGACGCGCCCCTGGGCGCGGCGCGGGGGTGGGCTCAATCAGTCGGCCTGCTTGCGCAGGAAGGCCGGGATCTCGAAGTCGTCCATGCCCCCCGAGGACAGGGCGTCGACCTTGGCCGCCGCCTGGGTGCGGTTGGTGCGCCACACGCTGGGCACGGCCATACCGCTGTAGTCGTTCTGCTGCGCGGCCGGGCCGGCACCGATGGCCGAGCCACCCATGGCGTTGACGCCGGGGGCGACGTGGAAGGGCATGTTGTCGGTGCCGGTGCGCAGCACCTGCAGCGGCGGCGCCTGGCGGCGCGCGTTCTGGCGGCTCAGGCCGGTGGCCACCACGGTCACACGGATGGCGTCGCCCAGGGCCTCGTCGTAGGCGGTGCCGTAGATGATGTGGGCATCGGGCGAGGCGAAGGCGCGGATGGTGGTCATGGCCAGCTTGGATTCGCTCAGCTTGAGCGAGCCCTTGGAGGCCGAAATCAGCACCAGCACGCCCTTGGCGCCCGAGAGGTCCACCCCCTCGAGCAGCGGGCAGGCCACGGCCTGTTCGGCGGCGATGCGGGCGCGGTCCGGGCCGCTGGACGTGGCGGTGCCCATCATGGCCTTGCCGGGCTCGCCCATGACGGTGCGCACGTCTTCGAAGTCGACGTTCACATGGCCCGGCACATTGATGATCTCGGCAATGCCGCCGACCGCGTTCTTGAGCACGTCGTTGGCGTGGGCAAAGGCCTCTTCCTGGGTGATGTCGTCGCCCAGCACTTCCTGCAGCTTCTCGTTGAGCACCACGATCAGCGAGTCGACGTTCTGCTCCAGCTCGGCCAGGCCGGCGTCGGCGTTGGCCATGCGCTTGGGGCCTTCGAAGTCGAAGGGCTTGGTGATCACACCCACGGTGAGGATGCCCATTTCCTTGGCCACGCGGGCGATCACGGGCGCGGCGCCGGTGCCGGTGCCGCCGCCCATGCCGGCGGTGATGAAGAGCATGTGCGAACCGGCGATGGCTTCGCGGATGTCGGCTTCGGCCAGCTCGGCGGCCTCGCGGCCCTTGTCGGGCTTGCTGCCGGCGCCCAGGCCGGTGGTGCCAAGCTGGATGGTGCGGTGGGCCGCGGTGCGCGACAGCGCCTGCGCGTCGGTGTTGGCGCAGACGAATTCCACGCCCTGCACGCCGCAGCCGATCATGTGCTCGACCGCGTTGCCACCGCCACCGCCGACACCGATCACCTTGATCTGCGTGCCCTGGTTGAACCCTTCTGCCTCAATCATTTCGATGCTCATGTTTTTCTCCTTGAATGCTTGCTGATGGTTGCCATTGAATCTGTGTGTGCCTGAACCGCTGCGGGTTCAGCCAGGCGGCCCGGTTTCGCTCGGTCGGCGTCGGCGTGGCCGTGGCGCGGTGGTGGTCTTGGTCATCAGAACGTCCCCATGAACCAGTCTTTCACTCGGCCCAGCGCGCTGTGCACCGACCCCGTTTTCTGCGCCACCTTGTGGCCACGCAGCCGCGCCAGGCGCGCCTCTTCGAGCAGGCCCATGACGGTGGCGGCGCGCGTCTGCGCCACCATGTCCGACAAGGCACTGGTGTACTTGGGCACGCCACGGCGCACCGGCTTGAGGAAGATGTCCTCGCCCAGCTCGACCATGCCGGGCATGACCGCACTGCCGCCGGTGATCACCACGCCGGAGGACAGCACCTCCTCGAAACCCGAGTCGCGCATGGTCTGCTGCACCAGGGCAAAAATCTCCTCCACGCGCGGCTCGATCACGCCGGCCAGGGCCTGGCGGCTGAGCATGCGCGGGCCGCGGTCGCCGAGGCCGGGCACTTCCACCTGGGTCTCGGGGTCGGCCAGCAGCTGCTTGGCGCAGCCGCTCTCGACCTTGATGTCCTCGGCGTCCTTGGTGGGCGTGCGCAGGGCCATGGCGATGTCGCTGGTGATCAGGTCGCCCGCGATGGGGATGACCGCCGTGTGGCGGATGGCGCCACCGGCGAAGATGGCGACGTCGGTGGTGCCGGCGCCGATGTCCACCAGCGCCACGCCCAATTCCTTCTCGTCGTCGGTCAGGATGGACTGGCTGGACGCCAGCGGGTTGAGCATGAGCTGGTCGACCTCCAGGCCACAGCGGCGCACACATTTGATGATGTTCTCGGCCGCGCTCTGGGCGCCGGTGACGATGTGGACCTTGGCCTCCAGGCGGATGCCGCTCATGCCGATCGGCTCCTTCACCTCCTGGCCGTCGATCACGAACTCCTGCGGCTCCACCAGCAGCAGGCGCTGGTCGGTGGAGATGTTGATGGCCTTGGCGGTCTCGATCACACGCGCCACGTCGGCCGGCGTGACCTCGCGGTCCTTGATGGCCACCATGCCGCTGGAGTTGATGCCGCGGATGTGGCTGCCGGTGATGCCGGTGTAGACACGGGCGATGCGGCAGTCGGCCATCAGCTCGGCTTCCTTGAGGGCCTGCTGGATGCTTTGCACCGTGGCGTCGATGTTGACCACCACACCGCGCTTGAGCCCGTGGCTGGGGGCCACGCCCAGGCCCGCGAGCTTGAGCGTGCCGCCGGGCTGCACCTCGGCCACCACCACCATGATTTTGGAGGTGCCGATGTCGAGTCCGACCACGAGATCCTTGTATTCCTTGGCCATGATGGATGCTTGTTTTACCTGTTGTGGTTCGAGGGTTTCGGGGTGGCTGGCCGAGGCGCGGGGCGGGGCGCCGGCTTGGCGGCGGTGGCTGCGTCCACGGTGGAGACACCGCGCATGCGCACGGCGTAGCCGTTGGGGTAGCGCAGGTCGGCCGATTCGATGTCGCGCTGGTAGCGGGCCGTGACCTGGCCCACCGTGCCGACGAACTGCGCGGCGCGGGCCATCAGTTCGCTGGGCTCGCCGCGGCCGAGTTCAACCTGGGCCTGGTTGGACAGCACCACCCGCCAGTTGCCGCGCGGGTTGAGTTCCAGCCGCCGGATGTCGAGGTCGATGCGCCCGAACACGCTGCTGAGATCGCGGTAGAGCGCCAGCACCTGGGGCGCCTGGTCGTCGGGGCCGGCGAGTTCCACCAGCGCGTCGTTATCGATGTTGTCGGGGTTGGCCTGGAACACCTGGGCCTGGGCGTTGAGCAGGCGGTCCTCGCCGGCGTCGCCCCACCAGGCCACGGCCTGGTGCTCGGTCAGCGTGACCTTGAGGCGGTTGGGAAACTCGCGCTGCACCACCGCCTGGCGCACCCAGGGCACGGATTCGAACAGGCGCTGCGCCTCGGCCAGATCGAGCGTGAGGAAGGAGCCGTTGAGGCGCGCCGCGATGTGCGAACGCAGCGTCACCACGTTCTGGTGAGCCACGTCGCCTTGCACCTTGATGCCGGCCAGGTGCCAGGCCGGGTGCCGCACCAGCCACATGCCACACGCGCTCAGCCCCATGAGGACGAACAGGCCCAGCAGCAACTGGCTGGCCAGTGCCATCAGGCGGACGTCGGTGGGGGTGTCGAGCACGGGGTTCATGGACGTGGCGGGCTCAGGCGTTGTCCAGCGTGGCGGCCTGCAGCACCTGCAGACACAGCTCGGGGTAGGCGATGCCGGCGGCACGCGCCGACATGGGCACCAGCGAATGGCCGGTCATGCCGGGCGAGGTGTTGATCTCCAGCAGGTAGGGCTTGCGGGTGGTCGCGTCGATCATCACGTCGGCCCGCGCCCAGCCGCGGCAGCCCAGGGTCTGGAAGGCGTCGAGCACCAGCGCCTGGATGCGCGCCTCCTCGCCATCGGGCAGGCCACAGGGCACCAGGTACTGGGTGTCGTCGGTGAAGTACTTGTTCTGGTAGTCGTAGTTGCCGTCGGGCGCCACGATGCGGATCACCGGCAGCGCCCGCGCCGTGTCGCCCGTGCCCAGCACCGGGCAGGTGACCTCATCGCCGGCGATGAACTGCTCGCACAGCACCAGCGGGTCGTGCTGCGCCGCCAGGCGGTAGGCCTCGTCGCACTGCGCGGCATCGATCACCTTGGTCAGGCCGATGGTGGAGCCCTCGCGCGCCGGCTTCACGATCATGGGGCTGCCCAGGGCCGCGAAGGCATCGCGCGTGGCCAGGGCGCTGTCGACCTGGCGCCAGCCCGGCGTGGGCAGGCCCACGGCCGACCAGATGCGCTTGGTCATGACCTTGTCCATGGCCACGCTGGAGGCCAGCACGCCGGAGCCGGTGTAGGGAATGCCCAGCAGCTCCAGCGCACCCTGCACCGTGCCGTCTTCGCCAAAGCGGCCGTGCAGGGCAATGAAGCAGCGCTCGAAGCCTTCGGCCTTCAGCGCCGACAGCTCGCGCTCCGCCGGATCGAAGGCGTGTGCGTCCACGCCACGTTCCCGCAGCGCCTTGAGCACGCCCGTGCCCGACATCAGCGACACCTCGCGTTCGGCCGAACGGCCGCCCATCAGCACCGCGACCTTGCCCATCGTCTGTTCCACCGTCATGCCCCCGCCCCTTGTGCGACCGCCACCATCTCCACCACCTTGCCCGGCACGGCCCCGATGGAGCCGGCCCCCATGCACAGGATCACATCGCCATCGCGGGCGTTGTCGACGATGGCCTGAGGCATGTCGGTGATGTCGTCCACGAACACCGGCTCGACCTTGCCGGCCACGCGCAGGGCCCGCGCCAGGCTGCGGCCGTCGGCCGCCACGACGGGCGCCTCGCCGGCGGCATAGACCTCGGACAGCAGCACCGCGTCGGCCTGGCCGATGACCTTGATGAAATCCTCGAAGCAGTCGCGGGTGCGGCTGTAGCGGTGCGGCTGGAAGGCCAGCACCAGGCGTCGACCCGGGAAGGCGCCACGCGCCGCGGCCAGCGTGGCGGCCATCTCCACCGGGTGGTGGCCGTAGTCGTCGATCACGGTGCAGTGGCCGCCGTCGCGTGTGGCGACCTCGCCGTAGCGCTGGAAACGCCGGCCCACGCCCTTGAATCCGGCCAGGGCGCGCAGCACGGCCTCGTCGGGCAGGCCCAGTTCCACCGCCACGGCGATGGCGGCCAACGCGTTCTTCACGTTGTGCTCGCCCGCGAGGTTGAGCACCACGTCCAGGTCGGGCAGCACCACGCCGTTGCGGCGCAACACGGTGAAGTGCATCTGCCCGCTGGCCGCGCGCACGTTGACGGCGCGCACCTCGGCGTCCTCGTTAAAGCCATAGCTGGTGACCGGGCAGGACACCTGCTGAACGATGTCGCGCACCGCCGCGTCGTCGGTGCAAAGGATGGCCACGCCGTAGAAGGGCATGCGGTGCAGGAAGTCGACGAAGGCCTGCTTGAGCCGGCCGAAGTCGTGCCCGTAGGTCTCCATGTGGTCGGCGTCGATGTTGGTCACCACCGCCATCACCGGCAACAGGTTCAGGAAGGACGCGTCGGACTCGTCGGCCTCGACCACGATGTGTTCGCCACTGCCCAGCCGGGCATTGGCGCCGGCGCTGTTGAGACGGCCACCGATCACGAAGGTCGGGTCCATGCCGGCCTCGGCCAGCACGCTGGCCACCAGGCTGGTGGTGGTGGTCTTGCCGTGGGTACCGGCGATGGCGATGCCCTGCTTCAGGCGCATCAGCTCGGCCAGCATCAGGGCGCGCGGCACGACCGGGATCTTCTTCTCGCGCGCGGCGACCACCTCGGGGTTGCTGGCCAACACCGCGGTGGAGGTGACCACCGCGTCGGCGCCGGCGATGTGGGCCGTGGCGTGGCCGACAAAGGTGCGTATGCCCAGGCTGGCCAGGCGGCGCAGCGTGGCGCTGTCGGACAAATCGGAGCCCGAGACGGTGTAACCCAGGTTGCTCAGCACTTCGGCGATGCCGCTCATGCCCGAGCCACCGATGCCGACAAAGTGGATGTGGCGGACGGCGTGTTTCATGTGTTGTTTCCTCCGGCCAGTGCTTCACAGGCCATCACCACTTCGCGGGTGGCGTTTGTTTTTTCGAGTGCCTTGGCCTGGGTGGCCCGCGCCAGCAGTTCACCCCGGTCGGTGTGGGCGATGAAGTCGGCCAGGCCCTGCGGCGTCAGGTCGCTCTGTGGCAGCAACCAGCCGGCGCCCGACTCGGTCAGGAAGCGGGCGTTGACGGTCTGGTGGTCGTCCACGGCGGCCGGGAAGGGCACGAACAGGGCGGCAGCGCCGATGGCGGCGATTTCGGTCACGGTGCTGGCACCCGCGCGGCAGACGATCAGGTCGGCCTCGGCGAAGGCACTGGCGGTGTCGTCGATGAAGGGCGTGAGCTCGGCATCGACGCCGGCGGCGGCGTAGTTGGCGCGCAGCTCGTCGATCTGCCGGGCGCCGCTCTGGTGTGTGACCCGTGGCCGCTGCCCGGCCGGCAACAGGGCCAGCGCGCGCGGCACGATGTCGTTGAGGGCGCGCGCGCCCAGGCTGCCCCCCACCACCAGCAGCTTCAGCGGGCCGCTGCGGCCGGCGAAACGTTGCGCAGGTTGGGCCTGCTGCGTGAAGGCCGCACGCAGCGGGTTACCCACCCAGATGCCTTTCGGCATGGCCTTGGGGAACGCGGTGAACACCCGGTCGGCGACGCTGGCCAGCACCTTGTTGGCCAGACCGGCGACCGAGTTCTGTTCGTGCAACACCAGCGGCTTGCCGGCCAGCACGGCCATCATTCCGCCGGGAAAACTGATGTAGCCACCCAGGCCCACGACCACGTCGGGACGCACGCGACGCACCACCTGCAGGCTGTGCCAGAAGGCGCGCAGCAGACGCAGCGGCAGCAGGGCCAGCGTGAGCAGGCCCTTGCCGCGCACGCCGCCGAAGGCCACGGGCTCGAAGGCAAAACCGCGCGGCGGCACCAGCTGGGCCTCCATGCTGCCCGGCGCGCCCAGCCAGTGCACCCGCCAGCCGCGTTCGCGCAGGGCCTCGGCCACCGCCAGACCGGGGAAGATGTGGCCGCCCGTGCCGCCCGCCATCACCAATGCGGTCCTGCTGACGACAGCCCCCACGCGCCCCGCTGCGCGTGGTTCGCTGCCCCCCATGGGGGCATTCGCCACTTGGGGCGGCCCGGCGTGGCTCATGGCCGCCCCCCGCGCATCAGCTGCCGGTTTTCATAGTCCACGCGCAGCACCACGGCCAGGGCCACGAGGTTGAGCAGGATGGCCGAACCGCCGTAGCTCATCAGCGGCAGCGTCAGGCCCTTGGTGGGCAGCGCGCCGAGGTTGACGCCGATGTTGATGAAGGACTGGAAGCCCACCCACAGGCCCACGCCCTGGGCCACCAGGCCGGCGAAGACCTGGTCCAGCGCGATCGCCTGGCGGCCGATGTGCATGATGCGGCGGGTCAGCCACATGAACATGACGATCAGGGTCAGCACACCCATCAGGCCGAATTCCTCGCCGATGACGGCCAGCAGGAAATCGGTGTGCGCCTCGGGCAGCCAGTGCAGCTTCTCCACGCTGCCGCCCAGGCCGACGCCGAAGATCTCGCCCCGGCCGATGGCGATGAGGGCGTGCGACAGCTGGTAGCCCTTGCCCAGGGCGTGCTCCTCGCTCCAGGGGTCGAGGTAGGCAAAGATGCGCTCGCGCCGCCATTCGCTGGACAACACGATCAGGCCGAAGGCGCCCACCACCAGCAGGGCGATCAGGAAGAACATGCGGGCGTTGACGCCGCCCAGGAACAGGATGCCCATGGCGATGACCACGATCACCATGAAGGCGCCCATGTCGGGCTCGGCCAGCAGCAGCACGCCCACCAGCACCACCGCCACGCCCATGGGGGTGACGGCCTTGAAGAAGTCTTCCTTCACTTCCATCTTGCGCACCATGTAGCTGGCGGCGTAGAGCAGCACCGAGAGCTTGGCCAGCTCCGAGGGCTGGAAGCTCATGAAACCCACCGATATCCAGCGGCGCGCGCCGTTGACCACCGTGCCCACATGGGGGATCAGCACCGCCACCA
The DNA here is from genome assembly GCF_038440225.1 of Hydrogenophaga sp. OTU3427. NCBI lineage: Bacteria > Pseudomonadati > Pseudomonadota > Betaproteobacteria > Burkholderiales > Comamonadaceae > Hydrogenophaga > Hydrogenophaga sp. OTU3427. Next base: position 46,264 of record NZ_JASATI010000014.1, read on the forward strand.
GCAGCACGATGGAGGCCATGAACAGCCAGGGCGCCAGCTTCTCCCACACCCGCAGCGGCAGCTGGAAGGCCATGAAGGCCGCCACCAGGCCAATGCAGATGAACAGGGCATGGCGGCTGACGAAATGGGTGTGGGCGTAGCGCGCGAAGCGCGGGTTGTCGGGCAGGGCGATGGAAGCCGAGAACACCATCACCAGCCCCCAGGCCAGCAGGGCCACGACCACCCACACCAGGGGCTGGTCGAAACCGGCAGCGGCCACCGGCCGGGTGCGGCCGCTGTCGTAGCTGCCGGTCTGCAGGCGCACCGGCAGCTCACCCACGGACTCGGTGGCCGGGCGGCCCAGCCCCAGGCGGGCCAGCGTGGCGCGCAGCAGCTTCATGCGAGGCCTCCCGCTTCCACGGCCAGGGCCTGCACCGCCGCCACGAAAACTTCGGCCCGGTGGCCGTAGTTGCGGAACATGTCCAGGCTGGCGCAGGCCGGCGACAGCAACACGGCGTCACCGGGCTGGGCCTGTTGCGCGCACAGGGCGGTGGCGGCCTCCAGCGTGTCGGCGTCGAACAGGGGCACGCCGGTGTGGGCCAGCGCCTCGCGGATGCGGCCGGCGTCGCGGCCGATCAGCACCACCGCGCGCACATGGCGCGCCACCGCTTCGGCCAGGGGAGTGAAATCCTGGCCCTTGCCCTCGCCGCCCAGGATGACCACTAGGCGGCGCTCGGTGCCCAGCCCGTTGATGGCGGCCAGCGTGGCGCCCACGTTGGTGCCCTTGCTGTCGTCGAAGTACTCGACCTCGCCGACGATGGTCACCGGCTCCACGCGGTGCGGTTCGCCGCGGTACTCGCGCAGGCCATGCAGCATGGGGCCCAGCGGCGCGCCGGTGCTGGTGGCCAGGGCCAGCGCGGCCAGGGCGTTGCAGGCGTTGTGGCGGCCACGGATGCGCAAGGCCTCGGCCGGCATCAGGCGCTGCATGTAGACCTCGGGCGCCGAGGTGTCGCCCCGGCGGACCTTGCGGGTCTCGTCCACGGCCAGGGCGCGCACCAGCCAGCTCATGCCGTTGACGTCTTCGATGCCCCAGTCGCCGGGACGGCTGGGCAGGTCGGTGCCGAAACTGGCGTGGTCGCGGGCCGGCAGCGTGCGGGTCACCTTGCCTTCGCGCTGCACCACCGGCTCTGGGCGCAGGGCCATCACACGCCCGTCCTGGCGGTTGAGCAGCATCAGGCCCTGGCGGCCAAAGATGCGGGCCTTGTCGGCCGCGTAGGCGTCCATGTCGCCGTGCCAGTCCAGGTGGTCCTGGGTGACGTTGAGGATGGTGGCCGCGGTGGGCTCGAAACCGGTGACGCCATGCAGCTGGAAGCTGGAGAGTTCGAGCACCCAGGCGGCGGGCAGCTCGCCGGCGTCCAGCGCCTGGCCCAGCATGTCCAGCATGGACGGGCCGATGTTGCCGGCCACCGCCACCGACAGGCCGGCGCGCTCCAGCAGCAGGCCGGTGAGCGAGGTCACGGTGGTCTTGCCGTTGGTGCCGGTGATGGCCAGCACCTGCGGACGGTAAGGCGCCGCTGCGTCGTCGGCCAGCACCTGGAGCGCCTGGGCGAACAGATCGAGCTCACCGACGAAGGGGATGCCCTGCGCCACGGCGGCGTCGGCCAGGCCCTGCCACTGGGCCGGCGCGAGGCCGGGGCTGCGTGCGACCAGGGCGTAGCCGGCGCCGTCCAGCAGCGTGGCATCGAGCGCGCCCGACAGCAGGCGCGCGCCGGGCACGGCCTCGGCCAGCGCGGCCTGCTGCGGCGGCGCTTCGCGGGTGTCGACCACGGTCACCTGCGCGCCCAGGCGGGCACACCAGCGGGCCATGGCCAGACCGGACGCGCCCAGGCCCAACACCAGCACGTGACGATCCTGCAGAGAGGTGGGCAGGCGGTTCATCGCAGCTTCAAGGTGGAGAGGCCGACCAGGCACAGCAGCATGGTGATGATCCAGAAACGCACGACCACCTGCGTTTCCTTCCAGCCGGTTTTCTCGAAGTGGTGGTGCAGCGGCGCCATCTTGAACAGGCGGCGGCCTTCGCCGTAGCGGCGCTTGGTGTATTTGAACCAGGTCACCTGCAGCATCACCGACAGGGCCTCGACCACGAAGATGCCGCCCATGATGGCCAGCACGATTTCCTGGCGCACGATGACGGCGATGGTGCCGAGGGCGCCGCCCAGCGCGAGCGCGCCCACATCGCCCATGAAGACCTGGGCCGGGTGGGTGTTGAACCACAGGAAGGCCAGGCCGGCACCGGCCATGGCGGCGCAGAAGATCAGCAGCTCGCCGGCGCCCGGGATGTAGGGCATGAACAGGTAGCGTGCGAACACCGAGCTGCCCGTGACGTAGGCGAACACGCCCAGGGCCGAACCCACCATCACGACCGGCATGATGGCCAGGCCGTCGAGGCCGTCGGTGAGGTTGACCGCGTTGCTTGAGCCAACGATGACCAGGTAGGTCATGACCACGAAGCCGACCACCCCCAGCGGGTAGCTCACTTCCTTGAAGAAGGGCAGCAGCAGGCCGGCCTGCGGCGGCAGGGCGACGGTGAAGCCCGAGGCCACCCAGCCGAAAAACAGCTCCAGCACGCGGCTGTTGCTGCTCTCGGAAATGCTGAACACCAGGTAGAAGGCGGCCACCAGGCCGATCAGCGACTGCCAGAAGTACTTCTCGCGAGAGCGCATGCCCTCGGGGTCCTTGTGCACGACCTTGCGCCAGTCGTCCACCCAGCCGATGGCGCCAAAACCCAGGGTCACGATCAGGACGATCCAGACGAAGCGGTTGGAGAGATCGAACCACATCAGCGTGGACACCGCGATCGAGAACAGGATCAGCACCCCGCCCATCGTCGGGGTGCCACTTTTGCTGAGATGGGTCTGCATGGCGTAGCCACGGATGGGCTGGCCGATCTTGAGCGCCGTCAGGCGGCGGATGAACATGGGACCGGCGGCCACGCCCAGCAGCAGCGCCGTCATGGCGGCCATCACGGCGCGGAAGGTGATGTACTGGAACACCCGCAGGAATCCGAATTCGGGCGACAGGCCCTGCAGCCACTGGGCCAGACTAAGCAACATGGGAAACCCCTCCTGCGGTGGTGTCCGCCAGGTCTTGCAGGGCCTGAACCACGCGCTCCATGCGCATGAACCTGGACCCCTTGACCAGCACGCTGCCCGCCGTGACGGCCTGTGCGTTGGCGTGTGACACCAGCGCGTCGACATCGGTGAAAAACAGCAGGCGCGGGGCCGCTGCGGTGGTGTGGAAGCTGGGCGCGGCCTGGGCGAACCAGTCGCCGGTGCACAACACCTGCGTGATGCCGCTGTCCAGCGCGTGCGCCAGCACTTCCTGGTGAAAAGCCAGCCCCTGGTCGCCGACCTCGCCCATGTCGCCCAGCACCAGCAGCTGGGGTCCGGGCAGGCTGGCAAGCACGTCGATGGCGGCGCGCACCGAATCGGGGTTGGCGTTGTATGTGTCGTCCACCAGCGTGATGGCACGGCCCTGCAACACCAGCGGCACGGTGCGTGAGCGGCCCTTGACCGGCTCGAAATCCGACAGGCCCTGGGCAATGGCCGGCAAGGCCACGCCCGCGGCCAGCGCGCAGGCCACGGCCGCCAGCGCGTTGCGCAGGTTGTGACGCCCGGCGATGCGCAGGCTGCAGCGCAGGCCGCCGGCCGGGGTGTGGGCCACCAGCTGCCAGGCGGCGCCGGACCAGGTGGCTTCGCCCCAGACGTCGGCACCACGGTCGCTGTCGCTGAACGTGCTGCAGCGGCGGCCGGCGGCCAGCGCGCGCCACAGCGGCGTGTGTTCGTCGTCGGACGGGAACACCGCCACGCCGTCGGCGGGCAAGGCGTCGAACACGGTGGCGTTCTCGCGTGCCACGGCTTCCACCGTGGCCATGAATTCCTGGTGCTCGCGCTGGGCGTTGTTGACCAGGGCCACCGTCGGCGCGGCCATCACGGCCAACCCCGCGATCTCGCCCGGGTGGTTCATGCCCAGCTCGACCACCGCCAGCCGGTGTTGCGGCAGCAGGCGCAGCAGCGTCAGCGGCACGCCGATGTCGTTGTTGAAGTTGCCCTCGGTGGCCAGGGCGCCCTCGCCCGCCGCCGCGCGCAGCACGGATGCGAGCATCTGCGTGACCGTGGTCTTGCCGTTGCTGCCGGTGACGGCGATCAGCGGCAAGTCAAACTGCGCGCGCCAGGCTGCGGCCAGCTGGCCCAGGCCCAGGCGGCTGTCGGGCACCTCCGCGCCGGCCAGCCCGGCCGCGGCCAGGCCTTGTTCGGCCAACGCGGCCACCGCGCCGGCGGCGGCGGCCTGAGGCAGAAAGTCGTGGGCGTCGAAGCGTTCGCCGCGCAGCGCCACGAACAGGTCGCCCGCGCACAGGCTGCGCGTGTCGGTGTGCACGCGGCGGATGTCCTGGGCGGCGGCGTCGCCCACCACGCGGGCCTGTGGCAAGGTGCCCAGCAGTTGTGCCAGTGTCTTCATGCCTGGGCTCCCGGGCCACGCGCCGCCAGGGCGGCCGTGGCGTGCAACACATCGGAAAACGGGTGGCGCTGGCCCTGGATGTCCTGGTAATCCTCGTGGCCCTTGCCGGCGATCAGCACCACGTCCTGTGGTGCGGCCGCCCGCACCGCCTGGGCGATGGCCTCGGCGCGGTCAGGCAGCACCCGCGCCCGGGACGGCTCGCGCAGGCCAGCCGACATCTGCGCGAGGATGGCCAAGGGGTCTTCGCTGCGCGGGTTGTCGCTGGTGAGCAGCAGCACGTCGGCCTCGCGCTCGGCCACGGCCGCCATCAGCGGGCGCTTGATCGGGTCGCGGTCGCCACCACAGCCCACGAGGCACCAGAGGCGCCCCTGACGCTTGCCTGCCAGGGGCTGCAGGGCCACCAGGGCCTTGTCCAACGCGTCCGGCGTGTGGGCGTAGTCCACCAGCACCAGCGGCGCACCGGCGTCGGCCGGCACCACCTGCATGCGGCCGGGCACAGGCGTGAGCGCGGCGCATGCGCCAATGGCGGACCGCAGGTCGACACCGAGCGCGCGGGCCGCGGCGATCACGCCCACCAGGTTGCTGAGGTTGTAGCTGCCCACCAGGGGCAGCTCCAGCGGCGCGGTGGGGGTGGGGTCGCCGGCTTCGCGGATGACGCAGGACATGCCACGCGCCGTCACCGCATGTTCGCTCACGCGCAGGCGGGCGCCCGGCTCGGTGATGGACACGGTCCACAGGTCGAGTTCGGCGCGTTGCGCGAGTTCGAGCGCCAGTGCCGCGCCCTGCGGATCGTCGATGTTGACCACGGCGGCGCGCAGGCCGGCCCAGTCGAACAGCGCGCGTTTGGCCCGCCAGTAGCTGGCCATGTCGCCGTGGTAATCGAGGTGGTCCTGGGTGAAGTTGGTGAACAGGGCCACCGCCACGCGGGTGGCGTCCAGACGGCCTTCAACAATACCAATGGACGAGGCCTCCACCGCGCAGGCGCGCACGCCGTTGTCGGCAAAACCGCGCAGGCCGCCCTGGAACATGAAGGGATCGGGCGTGGTCAGGCCGGTATTCGTCCATGCGCCGCCCGGCTGGCCCAGGCCCAGGGTGCCCACCACGGCGCAGGGCTGGCCAGCGGCCTGCAGCAGCTGCGCGAGCCACCAGGCGCTGGATGTCTTGCCGTTGGTGCCGGTGATGGCCACCACGTCCAGGGCCTCGCTGGGCTGCCGGTAGAAATCGGCGGCCAACGGTGCGCTGGCGGTTTTCAGGTGGCCCAGGGTGGCGATGCGCTCGTCGTCGAAGGCAAAGGCCTCGACGCCATCGCGCTCCACCAGGCAGGCGGCCGCGCCCGCGGCCAGGGCCTGGTGCACGAAGCGGCGGCCGTCGGCGGCGGCGCCCGGCCAGGCCACGAAACCGTCGCCCGGGCCCACGCGCCGGCTGTCGGCCTGCAGGCTGCGGCAGCCGCGCTCGCGCAGCCACGCCACCGCCTGGGAAGTGCCGTGCAGGTGACGCATCAGAACGACTCCTCCACCGACTTGGCCACGATCTGCGGCTTGACTTCCATGTCGGGCGAGACGCCCATCACACGCAGCGTCTGCTGCACCACCTCGCTGAACACGGGTGCCGCCACCAGGCCACCGAAATACTGGCCGTTGCTGGGCTCGTCGACCATCACCGCCACGATGATGCGCGGCGTCTCGATGGGCGCCATGCCGGTGAACCAGGCGCGGTAGCGGTTGCTGGCGTAGCCCTTGCCCACCTGCTTGTGGGCCGTGCCCGACTTGCCACCAACCGAATAACCCACGGTCTGCGCCTTCTGGCCGGTGCCGCCGGGACCGGCGGCCATCTGCAACATCTTGCGCACGGCGGCGGCGTTGGCGGCCGAGAACACCTGCACGCCCACCGCTGGCTCGGACCGCTTGAGCATGGTGGCCGGGATGATCTGGCCGTCGTGGGCGAAGGCGGTGTAGGAGCGCGCCATCTGGAACAGCGACGCCGACAGGCCATAACCGTAGGACATGGTGGCCTGTTCGATCGGGCGCCAGGTCTTGTGCGGGCGCACCCGGCCGGTCACGGCGCCGGGGAAGTCGATCTGCGGCTTCTGGCCGAAGCCCAGCGCGGTGAAGGTGTTCCACATCTCCTGCGCCGACATCTTCTGCGCGATCTTGGTGGCGCCCACGTTGCTCGACTTCTGGATCACGCCTTCGACCGTGAGCGCGCCGTAGGCGTGGGTGTCGGTGATGGTGGCGCCAGCCAGGGTCAGGCGCCCCGGCCCAGTGTCGATGATGGTCTGCGGCGTCACCCGGCCGGCCTCCAGCGCCATGGCCACGGTGATGGGCTTCATGGTGGAGCCGGGCTCGAAGCTGTCGGTGAGCGCCCGGTTGCGCAGCTGCTCGCCACTCAGGTTGACGCGGTTGTTGGGGTTGTAGCTGGGGTAGTTGGCCAGCGCCAGCAGCTCGCCGGTGACGGCGTCGAGCACGACCACGCTGCCGGCCTTGGCCTTGTTCTGCTCGATCGCGTCCTTGAGCTTCTGGTAGGCGAAGAACTGGATCTTGCTGTCGATGGACAGCTGCAGGTCGGGTCCGTCGACCGGCGCGACGACATCGCGCACGTCCTCGACCACGCGGCCCAGGCGGTCCTTGATCACGCGGCGCGATCCCGGCTTGCCGGCCAGCGCCTTGTCGAACGCCAGTTCCACGCCCTCCTGCCCGAGGTCCTCGACGTTGGTGAAACCCACCACGTGTGCCGCGGCCTCGCCCTCGGGGTACTGGCGCTTGTAGTCCTTGCGCAGGTACAGGCCCTTGACGCCCAGCGCATGCACCTTCTGCGCCAGCGGCTCGTCAACCTGGCGCTTGACCCAGACAAAACTCTTCTTTTCGTCGGACAGGCGCTTCTTCAGGTCGGCGTACGGGATGTCGAGCAGCCTGGCGGCGTCGCGCAGCTTGGGGTCGTTCTTGTCCACGTCCTCGGGGATGGCCCAGATGCTCTGAGCCACCACGCTGGTGGCCAGGATCAGGCCATTGCGGTCGAGGATGCGACCCCGGTTGGCCGGCAGCTCGAGCGTGCGGGCAAAACGCACCTCGCCCTGGCGCTGGAAGAAATCGTTGCCAATCACCTGCACGTAGGCGGCGCGCCCGGCCAGGCCCAGGAAGGCCAGCGCCAGGCCGGCCACAATGAACTTGCTGCGCCACACCGGCGTCTTGCTGGCCAGCAGCGGGCTGGAGCTGTAGGCGATGCTGCGGCTCATGGCGTCTTCTCCGCGCCGGCGTCGTTGGGCAGCGCCACCGGCGCGGCCTTGACGTATTCGGTGATGGCCGGATTGGCCGGACGCATCTGCAGCTGGCGGGTGGCGATCTGCTGCACCCGGCCCGGCGTCGCCTGAGCACGTTTTTGCACCACCAGTTGCTCGTGGTCGGCTTCCAACCGCTGCGCCTGCGCGCGCATGCGGTCCAGCGCGGTGTAGAGGCGGCGCGAGTCGTATTGCACGTGCACCAGATAGAAAGCGCTGACCAGCACGGCCAGCAGGAGCACCAGGTTCAGCCGTATCACAGTGCCGTCTCCGTGCGCTCGGCCACCCGCATCACGGCGCTGCGGGCGCGCGGGTTGGCCGCCACTTCTTCGGCGGAGGGCATCACGCGGCCGATGCTGCGCAAGGCCATGGGCTTGGGCGCGGCAAAGGGCGCACGGCGGTCGAACACCTCGCGCGACTGCTGGGCGATGAACTGCTTGACGATGCGGTCCTCCAGCGAGTGGAAGGCAATCACCACCAGGCGGCCGCCGGGACGCAACACGTTCAAGGCCGCGCTCAGCGCTTGTTGCAGCTCTTCAAGCTCGGCGTTGATGAAAATCCGAAGAGCCTGAAATGTGCGCGTTGCAGGGTCCTTGCCCGGCTCGCGGGTTTTGACCGCGCCAGCCACGACTTCGGCCAGCTCGGCGGTGGTTCGAAGATGGCCCCGTTCCTGTCGGCGACGATCAATCGCCTTTGCAATCTGTTGAGCAAACCGTTCTTCGCCGTATTCACGTATCACCTCCGCCATCTCGGCCACGCCGGCCGTTGCGAGCCACTCGGCCACGCTTTGACCGCGCGTGGTGTCCATGCGCATGTCCAGCGGGCCGTCGTGGCGAAAAGAAAAACCCCGTGCGGGGTCGTCGATCTGGGGGGAACTGACACCGAGGTCCATCAGCACCCCGTCGGCGGAGGCGGCCTCCAGTTCACCCAGGTGCTTGAAGCCCTGGTGGCGCACCTCGACACGCGGATCCGCGTCGGCCAGCGCATTGGCCACGGCAATCGCCTGCGGGTCCTTGTCGAACACGGTCAGGCGCCCCAGCGACGACAGCCCCGAGAGGATCAGGCGCGAGTGGCCGCCGCGGCCGAAGGTGGCATCGATGTAGCGGCCATCCGGCTGAACAGAGAGGGCGTCGACCGCCTCGTTCAACAGGACGGTGCGGTGACTGAGTGTGTCTTGCACCGTCGGCCTTCAGAAAGAGAAGTCCTTGAGGACGTCGGGCATCTCACCCTGCATCGCCTCGGCTTCCTGGGCCGCGTAGGTGGCGGCATCCCAGAGCTCGAAATGGTTGCCCATGCCCAGCAACACAGCCTCCTTGCTCAGACCGGCGGCGGCCCGCAGCTCGGGCGAGATCAGCACACGCCCGGCGCTGTCCATCTCGGCGTCCATCGCGTTGCCCAGGAAAATGCGCTTCCACCACTGGGCCGACATCGGCAGCGCGGCGATGCGCTCGCGGAAGGTCTCCCACTCGCTGCGCGGGAACACCATCAGGCAACCATGGGGGTGCTTGGTGACCGTGAGCTGTCCGGCGGCCGTGGCGCTCAGCACGTCGCGGTGCCGCGTCGGCACGGACAACCGGCCTTTGGCATCGAGACTGAGGGAGGAGGCGCCTTGGAACACGTGTGGACCTTAAAACTACACTTTTCACCACTAAATTGCACTTTTCCCCACTTTATCAGGAAAACACGCACACACAAGACCGCATGTCCGTTTTTTTTCAATGAAATCAAGCACTTAGACAATATTTACAAAGCATCTTGAAGGATAAAACTCATTGAAAATGAAGCACTTAGCGGCGGCTGTGAATGTGATGCTTCAAAAACAAAGCACCCGGCGCGCGGCAGCGGGCCGGGTGCTCAAAGCCAAGGCTTTTGGTTACAGGATGTAGCGCGACAAATCCTCGTTGCGGCTCAACGCGCCCAGGCGGGCATCGACGTAGGCGCCGTCCACGTTCACGGTCTGCCCTTGCAGCTTGGTGGCGTCGAAGCTCACCTCGTCGAGCAGGTGCTCCATCACGGTGGACAGGCGGCGGGCACCGATGTTTTCGGTGCGTTCGTTGACGTCGAAAGCGATCTGCGCCAGCCGGGTGATGCCCTCGGGCGTGAACTCGACCGCCACGCCCTCGGTGGCCAGCAGCGCCTGGTACTGGCGCACCAGGCTGGCGTGGGTTTGCGTGAGGATGGCCTCGAAGTCCTGCACCGACAGCGACTGCAGCTCGACACGGATCGGGAAACGCCCCTGCAGCTCGGGGATCAGGTCGCTCGGCTTGGCCAGGTGGAAGGCGCCGCTGGCGATGAACAGGATGTGGTCGGTCTTGACCATGCCGTATTTGGTCGACACCGTGGTGCCCTCCACCAGCGGGAGCAGGTCGCGCTGCACGCCCTGGCGCGAGACTTCGGCGCCGCTGCCTTCGCTGCGCGAGGCCACCTTGTCGATCTCGTCGATAAAGACGATGCCGTTCTGTTCGGCGCTGGTGATGGCCTGCTGCTTGATCTCTTCCTCGTTGACCAGCTTGGCCGCCTCTTCGTCGATCAGCAGGCGGCGTGCCTCGGCGATGGGCAGCTTGCGGGTCTTGCGCTTGGCGCCGCCCATCTGGCTGAACATGCCACGCAACTGCTCGGCCATCTCTTCCATGCCAGCCGGCCCCATCACCTCCAGCGCGGGCGCGGCCTGTGCGAGGTCGATCTCGATCTCCTTGTCATCGAGCTGGCCTTCGCGCAGCTTCTTGCGAAAGGCCTGACGGGCCGCGCTGTCGGGCGCCGGGCTGCCGACGCCCACATCGCTGCGCGGCGGCGGGATCAGCACGTCGAGGATGCGGTCCTCGGCAGCGTCCTCGGCGCGCATGCGCTGGCGCTTCATCGCGGTTTCGCGGGTCATCTTGACGGCGCTGTCCACCAGGTCGCGGATGATGGTGTCCACGTCCTTGCCCACGTAGCCCACCTCGGTGAACTTGGTGGCCTCGACCTTGATGAAGGGCGCGTCGGCCAGCCGGGCCAGGCGGCGCGCGATCTCGGTCTTGCCCACGCCGGTGGGGCCGATCATCAGGATGTTCTTGGGCGTGATTTCGTGGCGCAGCTTCTCGTCCACCTGCTGGCGCCGCCAGCGGTTGCGCAGGGCGATGGCCACGGCGCGTTTGGCGCCGGCCTGACCGATGATGTGGCGGTCGAGTTCGGAAACAATTTCCTGCGGGGTCATCGAGCTCACGACAAAACCTCGATCGTGTGGTTCATGTTGGTGTAGATGCAGAGTTCGCCGGCCACTTTCAGCGCCTCGCGCACGATCTGCTCGGCGCCCAGTTCGGTGTGGTCGACCAGGGCCTTGGCGGCGGCCTGGGCGTAGGCGCCGCCCGAGCCGATGGCCACGATGCCGTGTTCGGGCTCCAGCACGTCGCCGTTGCCGGTGATGATGAGGCTGGCGGTCTTGTCGGCCACGGCCAGCATGGCCTCCAGGCGGCGCAGCACGCGGTCGGTGCGCCAATCCTTGGTCAGCTCGATGGCGGCACGCACCAGGTGGCCCTGGTGCTTCTCCAGCTTGGCCTCGAAGCGCTCGAACAGGGTAAAGGCGTCGGCCGTGGCGCCGGCAAAACCGGCCAGCACCTGGTCGCGGTAGAGCTTGCGCACCTTGCGCGCCGTGCCCTTGACCACGATGTGGCCCAGGGTCACCTGGCCGTCGCCTCCGATGGCGACCTGCATGCCGGCCGGCGTGGCGCGGCGCACGCAGACGATGGTGGTTCCGTGAAAAGATTCCATGTGAAAGATTCCATTGCGGGCCCGGCGCGGTGTCGGGCGGAGGGCAGACTATAGGCCAAGCACCCGCTCAGACCCGCCGGCGCGGCAGGACCTCGGCCACCTCGGCCACGCCCACGATGTGGAAAAAAACCGCCAGCAGCCCATGCACATCCTGCAGCTGGACCCGACGTCCGCCGTCCTTGAGCGCCATCGCCCACTGCAGCAAGGCACCGGCCGCCACGAAGTCGGTGCGGGTCACCGCGCTGCAGTCGATGCCCACCACCCCGGAGCCCGGACCGGGTCCGGCGATGGCGTTGAGGTCCGTGGTCACGTCGCCGTGCAAGGCGCCCTGGAGCCGCCCCGCACACGGCACCGCCGACGTGGCCTGGACCGCGGCCGCGCTGGGGCGCCGCGCCTGGGCGCTGGCGGGCACGCCATCCAGTTCGCGCAAGTCGCAGGTCGGCAGTGCCCATTCGGGAGGGGTCACGCCATAGGTCACGCAATAGTCCAGCGCGGCCAGGTCGAACTCGTCGGCGCGGCCCATGATCTGCAGGGCCGCCAGACGCAGGCGCCACCAGACGGGGTTGTTCTCGCGCCGTCCGGAGGGCGTGCTGGCCCGCAGGCTGCGGCGCAGGGTGGCCGACCCCACCAAGGCCAGCGCCAGCGGCTGCGTGATCCAGCGCTCGAACACCGCCAGCAGGTGGTGCGCCGACACCGCGTCGGCGGAGGCCAGGGCGCGCCAGTCCATGACGAGCAGGCCGTCAAGCCCATCGGCCGCCTGGGCCAGTCCATCCACGGCGGCCACGTCCAGCACGGCCGGGCAGACCCACACCACCGGGGCGTTTTCAGCGCCACCGGCAGGGGACACCACGTCGCTGGCGGCCCCCGACACCTCCCAGGGCGGCACGGCATCGGCGTGCTCGCGCGCCCACTCGGCGGCATGCAGGTCGAAGGCATCGCGGCGCCCGGTGGCGCGGAACAGGTCCAGCAGCAGCTGGCGCACATCGGCGGCCACCACGCCCGGCGTGGCCAGGGCCAGCGCGGCCCCCAGGTGACGCTCGGCCCCTGCGTCGTCGCCGTTGGCGAAACGGACCGCGGCTTCCTCGATGCCCGGCAGATCCAGGCAGCGCGCGAGGTGCAGCCCCTCCACCTCCAGCACGGCCGGGCGCGACGCCCCCGGGGCCGGCGCCTGGGTGGTCTCGTCGCCAAACGTGACCGGCAGGGGCGGCTTGGTGGTGGCACGCGACGGGCCGGGCAGCGGCCACTGGGTCTCGTTGGCCGGCTGGGTGGCCAAGTCAAGCCGGTCGGCGCCATCGGTGGTCGACGCGCCCCAGGTGTTGCCGGGTCCGTCGAACGCATGGGCCTGCAGGTGGGCCGCGCCGTCGGCGGGCGGCTGCTCGGCAGGGGGGGCCTGGATGCGCTGCGAGGCCCGCGGGGCGTCCTCGCCCGGCACCGGCTGCCACCAGTGGGTGGACATCTGGGCCTCGATGGCGTCGATTTTCTTGATCGTCTGCTCGCGGCCATCGCCTTCGGACGGCACGCTGCTCTGGAAGAAGGAGGGCCGCGCCACCATCTCCTGGGCGTTCTGTTGCTCGCGCTTGCGTATGGCACGCAGCATGTCGAACTCGCGCTTGCGCACGAAGTCGTTGCGGCGCTTGCGTTCGATGGCGGCCTTGAGCGCCTGCTTGTCGGTCAGCTGCCCGGTAGCGGACAGGCCACTTTCAGCCCAGGGCGCGGCCGGGCCGCGCACCATTTGCACCACCTTGGAGAGAAAGCCGCCGGACGGTTCCTTGGCCATTGGGTCGTTTGGGCCATTGCCGCACGCCAGGCGTGGGCCTCAAGCCCGGGGGCTCAATCCCCGAACATCTTCTGTTTGAGCTCGCGGCGCTGCTGCGCTTCCAGCGACAGGCTGGCGGTGGGGCGCGCCAGCAGGCGGCCGACGCCGATGGCCTCGCCGGTTTCGTCGCAGTAGCCGTAGTCGCCAGCGTCGATGCGGGTGATGGCCTGCTCGATCTTCTTGAGCAGCTTGCGCTCGCGATCGCGGGTGCGCAGCTCCAGCGCGTGTTCTTCCTCGATGGTGGCGCGGTCGGCCGGATCGGGCACGACCACGGTGTCTTCGCGCAGGTGTTCGGTGGTCTCGCCCGCGTTGGCCAGCATGTCGGCCTTGAGGTTGCTCAGCTTGAGACGGAAGAACGCGAGCTGCACGTCGTTCATGTACTCGCTGTCAGGCATGGACAAGACCTCGTCATCGCTCAACTGATCGACCGGTTTGGCCTTCCAGTTGTTGGCGAGTTTGGGATCTTTGCGGACAGGGGTGTGCACGGGAGTGTTCATAGCACGTTCATTCGAAAAGGAAAAGGTCGCCTTCGCGGCGTCCGGGTCGTGAGTGGGCACCGAAATGGCCTGGGCCATCTGCGCCATCATGGCTTTTTTGGCGGCCCGCTTGCCCACGGCCAGGACGGCAACCTCCTGGCCAGGGCGAACGCTGCCGGGCGTGTCGCGCCCCGCTGCGCCCGTCGCGGCCGCCTTGCCTGGCACGGGCGCTGCCGGGGCACTGGTCTTGGCGACGGGTTTCACGGCCACCTGGGCCGTGGTCTTGGTCTTGGCCGCGGGTGCTTTCGCGGGAACGGCCTTGGCAACGGGGGGCGCAGGCTTGGTCACTGCCTTCGCAGCTGTTTTGGCCGGTGCGGCGGTCTTGGGGGCGGCCTTGGCAACCGGCTTCTTGGCCGCCGGCGGGCTCACCGCGGGCTTGGCCGGTTTGGCCGATGCCTTGGTTTCCGGTTTCGCTGCGGCCTTGGTCTTGGCGGCGGGTGGCGGCACAGCCTTCTTCACGGCCTTCGCCGCGGGTTTGGGGGAGGCCTTGGCGGGGGTGGACTTGCCAGCCGTTGCCTTGGACACCGCCACAGACTTGGCCTTGGCGGCGGCTTGGGCGGTTGGTTTGGCGGCGGCTTTCACGGCAGATCTCCTCTGAACACCAGTCGAATCGGCAGCACCCACAGGACTGTGGGCCGCCAGCGTGCCTGCGGTTATACCCTGTTTGTGCACCGCCTCCTGTTCGGACGACTCGGACCGGAATCCCAGACCACGAAGTATGGACAGAATCAGCATGGCGTCAACCGGTGACGGCGCGGTGGCGGGGTCAGGCCAGGCACTGGTCCAGGCCCTGCACAAGGATGTCGCGCGGCAGATCGATGCCGATGAACACCATCTTGCTCACGCGGGCCTCGCCCTCGGGCCAGACCGGCCCCAGGTCGCTGCCCATGAGCTGGTGCACGCCCTGGAAGATCACCTTGCGGTCGGTGCCCTGCATGTCGAGGACACCCTTGTAGCGCAGCATGCGCGGGCCGTACACCTGCACGATGGCGCCCAGGAAGTCCTCCAGCTTGGCCGGGTTGAAGGGCTTGTCAGCGCGGTAGACGAAGCTTTTCACATCGTCGTCGTGGTGATGGTGGTGGCCATGCCCATGCTGGTGCGAGGGGTGGTCGCAGTGTTCACCGTGCTCATGGTCATGGTGATCGTGGCCATGATCGTCGTGGTCATGGTCGTCAACCTTGAGGAAATCGGGGTCGATGTCGAGCTTGGCGTTCAGGTTGAAGCCGCGCAGGTCGAACACCTCCTGGATGGACACCTCGCCAAAATGGGTGGCGCGCATGGGCGCGCGCGGGTTCATGTGCTTCAGGCGGTGGGTCAGCGCGTCCAGCGTCTCGGCGTCCACCAGCTCGGACTTGCTGATGAAGATCTGGTCGGCGAAACCCACCTGGCGGCGGGCTTCCTGGCGCTCGTTGAGTTGCTCGGCCGCGTGTTTGGCGTCCACCAGGGTCAGGATGGCGTCCAGCAGGTACTGCTCGGCCACCTCGTCGTCCATGAAGAAGGTCTGCGCCACCGGGCCGGGGTCGGCCAGGCCGGTGGTCTCGATCACCACCCGCTCGAAGTCCAATTCACCCTTGCGCTTCTTTTCCGCCAGGTCGGCCAGCGTGGAGCGCAGGTCGTCGCGGATGCTGCAGCAGATGCAGCCGTTGCTCATCTGGATGATGTTCTCGGTGGTGTCGGCCACCAGGATCTCGTTGTCGATGTTCTCTTCGCCGAACTCGTTCTCGATGACGGCGATCTTCTGCCCGTGTGCCTCGCTCAGCACGCGCTTGAGCAGCGTGGTCTTGCCCGAACCGAGGAAGCCGGTGAGGATGGTGGCGGGGATCAGTGACATGGCGGAAACCGTGTGGGAAGAAGGTGGGCGCCTGGCGCCAGCCCCCGGTGGGCCGTTCAGGCAGCCGCAGAGTGTATTCGACCTGACCGCCGCCCGCTCGCCTCAGGGACGCAGGTAGACAAAACCCTCGCGGGCCTGCAGGCGGGCCACCTCGGCCACGCCCGAGGGCACGATCCTGGCTTCCATCAAGACCTTGTTGGCGTCGATGTTGCGGCTCACCAGGGTGTTGTTGCAGACCCGGAACTCCACCCCCTTGGACGCCAGGTCGCCCACGCTGCCCGAAAAGGGCTGCTGCTGCGGCGTGGTGGCGCCTTCGAGCAGGAAATCGATGCCGGCACCGTGGGTGACCACCACGATCTTGGCCTGCGGATCGGCCGCCAGGTGGTTGCGGATGTTCTGGATGGCGCGGGCCGCCTGCGGGATGCCGTCGCTGAGGTGGTAGACCACCTTGACCGCCTCCTGGGCATGCGCCGCGGCACCGGTGGCCAACACCGCCACGACCAGCCAGGCGCGCAGGAACTTCTGAAACAGACCCGACATTCGAACCTCCATGTCATCAAAAAATGTTTGTGTTCACCCGGAAGCCCCGCCCTTGCGCCCGGTCTTGCCGGCGCGCGGGTGGGCCGCGTCGTAGACCTGGGCCAGGTGCTGGAAATCCAGCCGGGTGTAGACCTGTGTGGTGCCGATGTTGGCATGGCCCAGCAATTCCTGCACCGCGCGCAGGTCACCGCTGGACTGCAGCAGGTGGCTGGCAAACGAGTGCCGCAGCATGTGCGGGTGCACCGGCGTGGCCAGACCGGCCTGCTGCGAGCGCTGGCGCAGCCGCAGCCGGATGTGCTGGGGCGTCAGGCGCCGGCCATGGGCGGCGATGAACAGCGCCGGATCGTCGCCCGCCCAGTGCGCGCGCAGCGGCAACCAGGCCGCCAGGGCCGTCAGCGCCGCCGCGCCCACCGGCACGCTGCGGCGCTTGCTGCCCTTGCCCAGCACATGGGCTTCGCCGGCCTGCATGTCGATCCAGCCCCGCGCGCTGGCGCTGGCGTGCGCATCCAGGCCCACCAGTTCGCCCAGGCGCAGGCCGCTGCCGTAGAACAGTTCGGTGATGCAGCGGTCGCGCGCCTCGCGTTCGGGCGCATCGTCCGGGTTTTCGTGATCGGCCAGCCGCACCGCGTCGTCCACCGCCAAAGCCTTGGGCAGCGGCTTGCCGGCCTTGGGCGCGCGCACGCCCGAGACCGGGTTGGCCTCGATCAGCCCCTGCCGCCCGAGCCAGACATACAAACCGCGCCAGCCCGACAGGATCAGGGCGATGCCGCGCGCGCTGCGCCCGCCGCTGTGCATCTGCGCCACCCAGCGGCGGATGTGGGCCTCGCGCACGGCACACAGGGTGACACCGGCCGCCACGGCCTGGCGCGCCAGCTTGTGCAGGTCTTCGGTGTAGAGCGCGACGGTGCGCTCGGCCAGGCGCTTTTCCACCCGCACATGCTGCAGGTAGGCGGCCACCAGGGCCACGTCGGCCTCGCCCAAGGCCATGGCGGCATCGGTTTCGGACGGCGGGGCACCAGCGGCCATCGGGAGAGCCTCAGTCGGTGGCGGCGGCCGTCACCGGGCGCAGCCGCGACAGGGCCGCGCTCGCCAGTTCGGCGATGCGCTCGAGGAAATCGGTGCCCATGCCGGCGTGAAAGCGCTGCGGATCGGGCGACCCCAGCACCAGCAGGCCAAAGGCCTTGGGTGCCGCGCCGGCGCGCAAGGGCAACAAGGCCAGCGAGGCCGCCAGCGACGGGTCGTCCAGCCACTGCGAGGCCTCCAGGCCGGGGTTGGCGCCGCAGTAGGGCATGGTCAGCGAAGAGGCAAAGGCCTGCGCGTCCTCGCTGGCCCCCTGGGCGAAGGGCAGGCCCGCGAACTCGGGCGCCACGCCCCAGACGCGGATGGCGGCCTGGGGCACCACGAACTGGGTCTTGAGCTGGGCCACGATGGTCTGCGGCAACGCCGTCGGCTCGCGGGTGAGCAGCAGCTCGCGTGTCCAGCGCTGCAGCTTGTCGGCGATGGCCACGTTCTCCTGGCCGTGGCGGATCATCTCGGCCGCCTTGAGCTCCAGCGCGCGGATCTTTTCGCGCAGCATCTCGGCCTGGCGCTCCTGCAGGCTCACCGCGCGCTGGCCATGGGGGCTGGTCAGCTGTACCGTGGCCAGCAGCTCCGCGTGGCGCTCGAAGAAATCGGGCGTGTTGAGCAGAAAGTCGGCGATGTCGTCTTCGGTGATGGGGTTCATGGTCATGGTGGTGGTTCGGGTCTCGCCGCGGGGACGCGTCAGCCCAGGTCGGGCAGCTCGATTTCGCCCTGGAACACGGTGGTGGCCGGGCCGGTCATGAGCACGGGCGCGCCCAGGTCGCCCTGGCCACCGGCCCATTCGATGGTGAGCGGGCCGCCGCGCGTGGCCACGTCCACCCGGGCGTCCAGCAGGCCCAGCCGGATGCCGGCCACCACGGCCGCGCAGGCCCCGGTGCCACAGGCCAGGGTTTCGCCCACGCCGCGCTCGAACACCCGCAGCTTGATGTGGCCGCGGTCCAGCACCTGCATGAAGCCGGCGTTGACGCGTCGCGGAAAGGCTGGATGGGACTCGATCAGCGGGCCCAGGCCCGCCACCGGCGCATGGTCGACGTTGTCCACCTGCAGCACCGCGTGCGGGTTGCCCATGGACAACACCGCCACCGGCACGGCGGCGTGGCCGGGCAGCGGCAGGGTCCAGAGCGGCCAGCCACCGGGCAGCGCCTGCCCGTCGGTGTAGGCCTGGCCGGCGTCGAAGGGCACGCGCGGCAGCTCGAACACGGGCGCGCCCATGTCCACCGTCACGCGGCCGTCGGCGTTCATGCGCAACTCGATCACGCCGCCATGCACCTTGACACGGACCCGGTCCTTGGCCGTCAGCCCGCGCTCGCGCACAAAACGAACGAAGCAGCGCGCGCCGTTGCCACAGTGTTCGACCTCGCCGCCATCGGCGTTGTGGATCACGTACTCGAAGTCCACTCCGTCCGTGGGGGCCGGCCGCACGGTGAGGATCTGGTCGGCGCCGACGCCGAAATGGCGATCGGCCAGGAAGCGGTACTGGGCCGCGCTCAGGCCCAGGCGGCCCTGGGTCTCGTCGAGCACGACAAAGTCGTTGCCCGCGCCCTGCATCTTGGTGAATCGGATCAGCATGCCCACATTATCGACCGTGCGTCGGGCCCTGGTGTGGGGCGGTCACGGGGCGTCATCCCCGCAGCAGCAGCTCGATGCGGCGGTTGCGCGCCCGCGCCTCGTCGGTGTCGCCGGCCACCAGGGGCGCGCGCGCGCCCCAGGCCTCGACGTCCATCGCCGCGGCCGGCAAGCCGCGCCGCACGAGTTCGTCGCGCACCCGCAGCGCGCGCTGGGCCGCCAGGGCCGCGCTGTGGTCGGCCTGCGGCCCGCCGTCGCCGTGGCCCAGGATGCGGGCCTGCCACACCGGCCCGCCACGCAAGGCGGCGGCCACCTGGTCCCAGACCCGGGCCGCGGCGGGCGATGGCTGGTCGCTGCCGGCCTCGAAGGCGCGGTCGGCCGGCCAGCGCAGCTGCAGCGTGTTGTCGGCGCCGCGCAGGACCTCGACACCCGCCTCGGCCAGCGCCTCGGCCAGCCCGGCCCGGCGCGCCTCCATGGCCTCGGTCCACACGGGCGGGGCCCCCGCGCCCTGCGAGGCCGCCACCGCGGCGGCGCCCGTGATCACGGTCGCCGGCCCCTGCCCGGACGCACAAGCCTGCAGGCCACACAGCAACAGCAGCCCGGCCCCACGCCAGCGGTACAACGGAAAGGAAAGGGGGCGTTCCCGGGTCGGCTCTGGGCTCACGTCAGACACTCCAAAACCGCCACCTTACCCCATCGCGACGCGCCCCGGGCTCACTTGGCCGCGGGCGTGGCCTCGGCCATGTAGATCTCGACGCGGCGGTTGCGGGCACGGCCATCGGCGCTGTCGTTGGAGGCGATGGGTGCACGCTCGCCCATGCCCGAGACCTCGAAGCGGCCGGCCGCCACGCCCCGACCCACCAGGTGGTCGCGGGTGTGGCTGGCGCGGCTGACCGACAACGGGTCGTTGACCGCGTCGCTGCCGGTGTTGTCGGTGTTGTCGGTGTGGCCGATGATGCGCACCCGCGCCTGCGGGTTGGCCACCAGGCCCTGGGCGAAGCTGTCGAGCACGGCGGCGAAATTGGGCTTGATGTCGGCACGTCCGACGTCGAAGGAGATGTCGCTGGGCACGTTGAGCTTGAGCTGGTTGTCCTCGGTCTTGACAACGTCGATGCCCGTGCCCTGGGTGGCGGTTTCCATCTTGCGGCGCTGGTCTTCCATGCGCTGGGTCCAGACGTAGCCGCCCAGCGCGCCGACACCGGCCCCGATGGCGGCGCCCTTGGCCGCGCCACTGCCACCACCGGTCATGGCGCCCAGCACCGCGCCCGCTGCCGCCCCGATGCCAGCGCCCTTGGCCGTGCCCTGCTGGGTCTCGCTCATGTTGGCGCAGCCGGTGGCCAACAAGGCCGCGGCCAGCAAAGGCGCCAGGATATGTGTCTTCTGCTTGTTCATGTGGAACCTCCTTGAATGTGTCACGCCAGCCCTCCGGCGGACGCGCTTCATTGTCAGAGGCAATACATGTCGGCTTTGCAAACGATGTACAGCAATTTGTGAACAAGTGTTCTGCTCGCCGCCAACAGCGGCATGCACAATGGACGCACCATGGCACGCATTTCCCAACTCCTGCACCCCCAGCGCGACCCCGCGCCCCTGCGCCCCGCGGCCACCGTGCTGCTCATGCGCGACACCACCGATGGCATCGAAGTGCTGATGACCCGGCGCTCGCTGAGCGCCAGCTTCGCCCCGGGCGCCTACGTGTTCCCGGGCGGGGGGGGGGCGGGCGCCGCCCGCGCCCCCCCCCCCCAGGCCGCGCGCCGCCCCCCCCCCCGCCCCCCCCACCACCCCCCACCCCACCCCCCGGTTGCGAGCGCGGGGGCGCGCCCCCGGCCCGCGGGCCCCGCCGGGTGCGCCCGGGCCGCACCCGTTTCGCGGGGGGGCGGCACCGCCCCCGCCGACAGCGCCACCCACACACTGGCCGCGCGCCGCCCCACCCAGAGCGACCAACACCTGACCCAAGCCATCGCCGCCATCCGCGAGAGCTTCGAGGAGCTGGGCGTGCTGCTGGCCCGCCATGCCGACGGCCGCTGGGCGGGTGCCGACGACATCGCCGCGCTGGACCGCCAGGCGCCGTTCGCCGCCCAGTGCGCGGCACGCGGCCTGACGATGGCGGCCGATCAGGTGTATGTGCTGGCGCACTGGATCACCGACCGCGACCTGCCACGCCGATTTGATGTGCCCTTTCTGGTGGCCCGCATGCCGGCCGGACAGACACCGGTGGCCGACGAGGCCGAGCAGTTCGAACCGGTGTGGGTGCGTCCCGCCGACGCGCTGGCGCGGCACCGCGAAGGCAGCTTCTTCATCATCTTCCCGACCATCCGCACGCTGGAGCGGCTGGTGGGTTATGCCAACGTCGATGCCGTGCTGGCCGCCTGCGCCAGCGAACAGCCGCTGTGGACCAGCTGTCCGCGCGCCGGGCTGAAACACGGCAAGGAATCGCGCCACATGGAACACGAGACCGAGTTCGGCGAGCTGGCGCTGGTCAGCCCAGACGGCCAGATCGTGCACGAGCTGGCCTGGCAGACCGAGACCGCCGTGCCGCTGCTCAAGAACGTGATGCGCCTGACCGCGCCCAACCCGGGCTTCATGACCGGCCCGGGCACCAACAGCTACCTGGTGGGCGACCCCGGCACCGGCTACATCGCCATCGACCCCGGCCCGGACGACGCCGGCCACATCGAGCGCCTGTGGCGCGCCTGTGGCGGCCAGATCCGCAGCATCGTCTGCACCCATTCGCACCCGGACCACTCGCCAGGCGCGCGGCGGCTGCAGGCGCTGTGCGAGAGCGAACCGCCCATCCTGGGTCTAGCCAGCCACCCCACGGCACGCGCCGACAGCCAGTTCAGCCCCGACCACGAGCTGACCGATGGCGAACAGCTCGTGCTGCAAGGGGCCAGCGCCGAACGCCACACCCTGCAGGTGGTGCACACCCCCGGCCATGCCGCCAACCACCTGTGCCTGCTGCTGGTCGAGGACGGCCTGCTGATTTCAGGCGACCACATCCTCAATGGCAGCACCACGGTGATCAGCCCGCCCGACGGCGAGATGCAGGCCTACCTGGACTCGCTGGACAAGCTGGCCGCGCTGTGCGCGCAGCACGAGGTCGAGTTCATCCTGCCGGCCCACGGCCATGTGCTGGGCGACGCGCCCGGCGCCATCGCCCACCTCAAGGCCCACCGCCTCAAGCGCGAGGCCAAGGTCGCCGCCGCCATGCGCGCCCTGCCCGAGGGCAACCTGGACGACTGGGTGCCGCTGGCCTACGACGACGTGCCCGAGCGCCTGTGGCCGGTGGCCAAACGCTCGCTGCAGGCCCACGTGGACCACATCCGCAGCCTGGGGGGCTTCAATGTCTGAGGACGGCGGCGGCGTGCGGCTGTCCAAACGCGTGGCCGAGCTCAAGGCCTGCTCGCGCGCCGAGGCCGAGCGCTACATCGAAGGGGGCTGGGTCAGCGTCAACGGTGAGGTGGTGGAGTTGCCGCAGCACCGCGTGGCCGAAACCGACACCGTGGCCATCGCGCCCGATGCGCGCGCCCTGCCACTGCTGCCGGCCACCGTGTTGTGGCACAAGCCGGCCGGCGTGCGCTGCGACATCGACCAGGCGCCCAAAACCGAGTGGCTGGGCAGCGCACAGCGCAGCCCCGACGACCGCAGCGGCCAGCGCCTGCTGCTCAAACACTGGGCCGGCCTGCGCTGCGTGGCGCCGCTGGACACCGTGGCCAGCGGCCTGGTGGTGTTCAGCCAGAGCCAGCCGGTGCAGCGCCACCTGGTGGCGGACGCCATCACGGTGGAACACGAGCTGTGGGTGGACGTGAACGGGCCGGTGGGGCCCGAGGCGCTGGCCGCGCTGCAGCGCCAGGTGCGCGCCAGCGTGAACCGCCAGAACGAGGCCGGCACCCGCCTGCGTGTGGCGGCCAAGGGCTTGCGCAAGGGCCAGCTGGCCGCCTGGTGCGAAGCCGCCGGCATCCGGCCTGATGGTGTGCACCGCGCCCGCCTGGGCCGACTGGCCCTGGGCACGCTGGCGGTGGGCCAGTGGCGGCTGATGATGGGCTATGAGCGCTTTTGAGCTCACGCCACAAGAATAAGTGTGAAGTCTGCCGGTACGCCGGATTCTGTGCGTGCGGGTTGCCCCGCACGTGACCGCCATTCCTCTGGGCCGCTGGTCACCCAAGCGGCTCGATGCTGCCTACCCGCCCACTCGCCTTGCGGAACCACAAGGATCCACCACACGGCGAACCGCATGGCTTCAGATGGGCCTATTTGGCATTGCTGCGCGTAGAGATTGCCCGTTTCACCCGAACTGAATCGGCTCGTCTCTGTTGCTCTGATCCGCACCTCACGGTGGAGAGCCGTTAGCTCCTACGCTGTCCTGTGCAGTCCGGACGTTCCTCCAGTGCGACCTTTCGGTGCTTGCACCAGCGGCGGTCTGGCAGGCTTCACCCCCCGATTATCGCCACAATGGAGGTTGACGCTCCCATCTCCCCCACCCACAAGGACCTCCCATGAAAGCCGACAACATCCTGCACACCATTGGCCAGACCCCCCACGTGCGCCTGCAACGCCTGTTCGGAACGGCCACGCAGCAGGTGTGGATCAAATCCGAACGAAGCAACCCCGGCGGCTCCATCAAGGACCGCATCGCGCTGTCCATGGTGGAGGACGCCGAGCGCTCGGGTGCGCTGAAGCCGGGCGGCACCATCGTCGAGCCGACCTCGGGCAACACCGGCATCGGCCTGGCCATGGTGGCGGCCGTCAAGGGCTACAAGCTGATCCTGGTGATGCCGGACAGCATGTCGGTCGAACGCCGCCGCCTGATGCTGGCCTACGGCGCCAGTTTCGACCTGACGCCGCGCGAAAAAGGCATGAAGGGCTCCATCGCCCGCGCTGAGGAGATCGTCGCCAGCACGCCAGGTGCCTGGATGCCCATGCAGTTCAACAACCCGGCCAATGTCGAGGTGCACGTGCGCACCACGGCAGAAGAAATCGCCGCCGACTTCCCCAGCGGCATCGACGTGCTCATCACCGGCGTGGGCACCGGCGGCCACCTCACCGGCTGCGCCCGCGTGCTCAAGGCCCGCTGGCCCCGGCTCAAGGTCTACGCCGTCGAGCCCACAGCCTCGCCCGTCATCTCCGGTGGCCAGCCCTCGCCCCACCCCATCCAGGGCATTGGCGCCGGCTTTATCCCCAACAACCTGGACACCACCCTGCTCGATGGCGTGATCCAGGTCGACGCCGAGCCGGCGCGCGAGATGGCGCGCCGCTGTGCGCGCGAGGAAGGCATGCTGGTGGGCATTTCCTCGGGAGCCACGCTGGCCGCCATCGCCCAAAAGTTGCCCGAGCTCGCGCCGGACGCGGTGGTGCTGGGCTTCAACTACGACACCGGCGAGCGTTACCTCTCCATCGAAGGTTTCCTGCCCGCCTGAGCGGAACCACCCCGTTGCTTGCCCGCTGCGCGTGGCCGCTTCCCCCTCCAGGGCGACACCAGCCGTCCGGCAGAGCCGGCCCGGCGGTGTCCGCTGGGTGATCCATCTCTTGCGCCAGGGACGAAGCACACGGGCCGAAACTAAAATGGGGGCCTGCTTGATCAACACGAGCCCCCATGATCCGACTGACCGAACTCAAGTTGTCGCTGGCCGACGTGCCGGTGGAACACCGCCGCGCCGCCGACGCCCCGACCGAAACCGAGGCCGACCGCGCGCCGCCGCCCCACCCCATCGCCGTGCTCACGCGCCTGGCGGCCGAGTTGCTGGGCATCGCGCCCGAGGCCATTGCCCGTCTGCAGGTCTTCAAACGCAGCTTTGATGCCCGCAAGGCCGCGTTGCTGGCGGTCTACATCGTCGACCTCGAGCTGACCGACCCAGCCGCCGAGACCGCCCTGCTGGCGCGGCACGCCGGCCGTCCACATGTCGGCCCCACGCCCGACATGGGTTGGACGCCTCCCTGCGCCGCACCGGCCAGCCTGCCTCACCGCCCGGTGGTGGTGGGCTTCGGACCCTGTGGCATCTTTGCCGCGCTGACGCTGGCGCAGATGGGCTTCAAGCCCATCGTGCTGGAGCGCGGGCGCCCGGTGCGACAGCGCACCAAGGACACCTGGGGCCTGTGGCGCAAACGCGTGCTGCTGCCCGAGAGCAACGTGCAATTCGGTGAAGGCGGCGCCGGGCTGTTTTCGGACGGCAAGCTCTACAGCCAGATCAAGGACCCTCGCTTCCTGGGCCGCAAGGTCATGCGGGAATTCGTCGACGCCGGCGCTCCCATCGAAATCCTCTACGAGGCCCACCCCCACATCGGCACCTTCAAGCTGGTCAAGGTGGTGGAGCACATGCGCGAGGAAATCGTGCGCCTGGGCGGTGAGATCCGCTTCGAGCAGCACGTGAGCGACGTGCACATCGTGGACGGTGCGCTGCGTGGCCTGACGGTGCGCGACCTCGCCAGCGGCCAGGCCCAGGAACTGCGCACCGACCACGCCGTGCTGGCCCTGGGCCACAGCGCACGCGACACCTTCGCCGCGCTGCACGCGCGTGGCGTGGACATCGAGGCCAAGCCCTTCTCGGTCGGCTTCCGGGTCGAGCACCCGCAGGGCGTGATCGACCGCGCCCGCTGGGGCCGGCACGCCGGCCACCCGCTGCTGGGGGCGGCCGAATACCGGCTGGTACACCACGCCAGCAACGGCCGTGCGGTCTACAGCTTCTGCATGTGTCCCGGTGGCACGGTGGTGGCCGCCACCTCCGAGCCCGAACGGGTGGTCACCAACGGCATGAGCCAGTACTCGCGCAACGAGCGCAACGCCAACGCCGGCATCGTGGTCGGCATCGACCCCGAGCGCGACTTTCCCGGCGGCCCGCTGGCCGGCATCGCGCTGCAGCGCGCGCTCGAATCACACGCCTACGTGCTGGGCGGCGGCAACTACAACGCGCCAGGCCAGCTGGTGGGCGATTTTGTCGCCGGCCGCGCGTCGACCGCGCTGGGCGAGGTGGAACCGTCCTACAAGCCGGGCGTGACCCTGGGCGAGCTTGACACCGCCCTGCCCGCCTACGCCATCGAGGCCATGCGCGAGGCCTTCCCGGCCTTCGGCAAGAAGATCGTGGGCTTCGACCGCTTTGACGCGGTGCTGACCGGCGTCGAAACCCGCACCTCCTCACCGATACGCCTGCCGCGCGGCGAGGACCTGCAAAGCACCAACGTGCGCGGGCTTTACCCCGCCGGCGAGGGCGCGGGCTACGCCGGCGGCATTTTGTCGGCCGGGGTGGACGGCATTCGGGTGGCCGAGGCGCTGGCACGGCAGATGGCCGCCGCCTGAGACCAGTGGTGGTGATGTTGCCACTGGTTACAACAGGGATTCACAAGCGCTTGACACAAGAGGCGCACACTTTGTCCACCCACTGTTGGGTCATGAGGTTGAGATGAAGACACACAGCCATTGGACACGCGGCTTGGCGGGCCTGGCGGGCGCCGCCATGGTGTCGCTGACGGGTTGCGCCCAGGCGCAGGAGCAGGGCCGGGTCCTCAGCAGCACGCCGGTGATGCAGGCCGTGGCCGTGCCACGCGAGGTCTGCACTGACCGCACGGTCGTCGAGCAGGGCCAGAAATCGGGGGCCGGTGCGTTGCTGGGCGGTATCGCCGGCGGCGCGGCGGGCAATGCCATCGGCGATGGCGCGGGCCGCGCGGCGGCCACCGTCATCGGCGTCATCGGTGGTGCCGTGCTGGGCGACCGCATCGAAGGTGGCGGCCAGCCCCAGACGCGGGTGGTGCGGCAGTGTGGCACCCAGACGGTCTACGAAGACCGTGCGGTCGCCTATGACGTGGTCTACGAATACGCCGGCAGGCAATACAACGTGCGCATGGCCGAGCCGCCCGGCCCCTACATCGACTTGCAGGTCAGCCCGCTGGGCGCCATGCCGGACAACCCGCCCCAGGCCTACCCCTCGCCCGGCTACGCGCCCCAGTATGCCCCTCAGTACGCACCGCAATATGCGCCGCAGTACGCCCCCCAATACATCTCGCCGCCAACGGTCACGCGCATCATCGTCGCGCCCGACCCCTACTTCCCGCCGCCCCGGGTGGTGGTGCCGGCACCGATCTACATCCGTCCGGACAGAGACCGCTGGGACCACCGGGACGGCCGCCGGGATGACCGGCGTGACGAGCGCCGCGGCGAACGCCGGGACGACCGGCGGGACGACCGACAGGAAGCGCGGAGGGATGACCGCCGCCAGGCGGCGCCTCCCGCCCCGCCGCCCCACATCCGTCCGTCGCCGCTGCTGCCCCAACGGCGCCCCGCCGACGGCGACAACGACCGGATGTGAGCCGCGCCGGCCGGGCGCCGGCGGACAAAAAAATGCCAGCCCCGAAAGGCTGGCATTTTTGTTGGCGTGGGGGCGGGTCAGCCGGCCTGCTGCAGGCGGGCGATGCGCTCTTCCATCGGCGGGTGGGTCGAGAACA
Organism: Hydrogenophaga sp. OTU3427; assembly: GCF_038440225.1. NCBI lineage: Bacteria > Pseudomonadati > Pseudomonadota > Betaproteobacteria > Burkholderiales > Comamonadaceae > Hydrogenophaga > Hydrogenophaga sp. OTU3427. Next base: position 73,584 of record NZ_JASATI010000014.1, read on the forward strand.
GCTTGCCCAGGCCGCCGGCAATGCCCATGGCCTGCATGGTCTTGGGCAGCTCGCCGGGCACCATGCCGCCCAGGCGGGCCAGGGCGTTGATCATGGGTTGCTTGCGGCCCATGAGGTGGGCGGCACCCGCGTCAGCGCGGAACTCGCGCTGGCGGCTGAACCAGGCCACGATGATGGCGGCCACGAAGCCCAGCAGGATGTCCAGCACCACGGTGGTGACCATGTAGCCGATGCCAGGGCCCGAGTTCTCGCTGTCGCCCTTGCGCAGGAAGCTGTCGACGGCATAGCCGATGACGCGGCTCAGGAAGACCACGAAGGTGTTCATCACGCCCTGGATCAGGGTCATGGTGACCATGTCGCCGTTGGCCACGTGGGCGACCTCGTGGCCGATCACGGCCTCGACCTCCTCGCGTGTCATGTTGTGCAGCAAGCCGGTGGACACCGCCACCAGGGCCGAGTTCTTGAAGGCGCCGGTGGCGAAGGCGTTGGGCTCGCCGTCGTAGATGGCCACTTCGGGCATGCCGATGCCGGCCTTTTCGGCAAAGCGCTGCACCGTCTGCACGATCCAGGCCTCATCGGCGTTCTGCGGCTGGTTGATCACGCGCGCGCCGGTGCTGAACTTGGCCATGGGCTTGCTGATCAGCAGCGAGATGATGGCGCCGCCAAAACCCATGATCAGCGAAAACCCCATCAGCGCGCCCATGTTCAGACCGTTGGCGGTGAGGTAGCGGTTGACGCCCAGCAGGCTGGCCGTGATGCTCAGCACCAGCATGACGGCGACGTTGGTGAGGACAAACAACAGGATGCGTTTCATGGGTTCTCCGGGGTAGAAACAAGGGCCGCATGATAGTGGGGGCGCCGCCGCCCCATTTCAAGCAAGGCCACGCGCGCCGTGGGGACCTTGCGGGCACGGAAGACATCGGCATCGGCGTAGAAGGCGGGGTCCTCGTTCCAGGGCCACCAGCCGGGCACGCCCAGCACCGGCAGCGGGGTGAAGGGTTTGGCGCGCAGGCCCTCGGCCCCGAGGCTGCCGGCCAGCCAGGCGTCCCAGGCCACATCGTCAGCCTGACCCGGCGGCACCGGCACCACGTACACATGGGCGGTGATGCTTTTGTAGGGCGACACCAGCTTTTCCAGCAAGGCGTGGCCGAACAGCTCCAGGCGCGCCTGCGCCCACAGCGGCCGCAGGTCCACGAACAGCCGGCGCCAGTCGCGCGCCAGCAGGGCCGTCCACAAGGCTTCGGGCGCCTGCAAGAGGGCGGCGTTTTCGTCGAACAGGGTGAGGGCGTCGCGCAAGGGGCCGCGTGTGCCCTGCACACCCTGGCGCGCGATCTCGGCCGCCTGCAGGCGGTTGAGCTGTTGCTTGGTCCGGGGGAAACGCAGCCAGCACAGGCCGTTGAAGAAGTCGTGCAGGTTCTCGCGCGTGGGCACCTGGCGCTGGTCGAAGATGAAACGCTCGTAGGCCGTGCCTTCGGGCAGGGCTGACTGCGGGACAAAGCTGACTGACAGCCCTTGCGCCTCTCCGGCGGCCGACAGCAGGTCCGGCAGCGGTTCGCCCGCCCGCCAGCAGCCGGCCAGGGGCATGCCCCTGGTGCGCCAGCCCGCCAGCCAGGGTGCCGACCAGACGATCTCAGGCGGCATGCACCAGGCGCCAGGGCAGCGCCTCGCCCGAACGCAGGGGCTTGAGTTCGGCCTCGCCGAAGGCGAAGGACTCGGGCGGTGTCCAACTTTCGCGCCGCAGGGTGATGGTGCCGGTGTTGCGCGGCAGGCCGTAGAAATCGGCCCCAAAGAAGCTGGCGAAGCCTTCGAGCTTGTCCAGCGCGCCAGCAGCGTCGAAGGCCTCGGCGTACATCTCGATGGCGGCGTGGGCGGTGTAGCAGCCGGCGCAGCCGGTGGCGTGTTCCTTGAGGTGGGCCGGGTGCGGGGCGCTGTCGGTGCCCAGGAAAAAGCGCGGGTGGCCGCTGGTGGCGGCCTGCACCAGCGCCAGGCGGTGGGTTTCGCGCTTGAGCACCGGCAGGCAGTAGTAGTGTGGGCGGATGCCGCCGGTGAAGATGGCGTTGCGGTTGTAGAGCAGGTGGTGCGCGGTGAGGGTGGCACCCAGGAAGCGGTCGGCCTCGCTCACGTAGTCGGCGGCGTCCTTGGTGGTGATGTGCTCGAAGACGATCTTGAGTTCGGGGAAGGCGGCGCGCAGCGGGATGAGGTGCTGCTCGATGAAGGCGGCTTCGCGGTCGAACAGGTCGATCTCGGGGCTGGTGACTTCGCCGTGCACCAGCAGCAGCAGGCCCTCGCGCTGCATGGCTTCCAGCGTGGCGTAGGTCTTGCGGATGTCGGTCACGCCGGCATCGCTGTTGGTGGTGGCACCGGCCGGGTAGAGCTTGGCAGCGACCACACCCGCGTCTTTGGCACGCTTGATTTCGTCGGCAGGCAGGTTGTCGGTCAGGTACAGCGTCATCAGCGGTTCGAAGGCCACGCCGGCGGGCACGGCCGCCTGGATGCGCTGTTTGTAGGCCAGGGCCTGCGCGGCGGTGGTCACCGGCGGGCGCAGATTGGGCATGATGATGGCACGCCCGAACTGTGCGGCGGTGTGGGGCACCACGGTGTGCAGCGGGTCGCCGTCGCGCACGTGCAGGTGCCAGTCGTCGGGGCGGGTGAGGGTGATGTGGTTGGCGCTCATGGGTTTATTTTCTCACCATGGTTGTTGGCGAGATCGGGGCGACCGGGTGGCCTGCGCCGCTCGTGTCCCCCGCCGGCTGCGCCGGCTCCTCCTTTACCTCGCTCTGCAGGCCACCCGGTCACCCCGATCTGAAGCGATCTTGGCGCACCACCGCTGGCACACCCACAGGCTGGTTGACCGATGGACTGGGGCGTCTGGCGCAGCGGCATAAAGGGGGAGCCGGCGCAGCCGGCGGAGGACAGCCGCGGAGGCAGGCACCCCAGGCCGTCGGGCGAAGCGAGGGCAAACAGTCAACCCGCCAACTGACGCGACAAATCGTCCCAGAAGCGGTCGACCGCGCGTTTGGACTTGGTCCCCACAGGCCGCTCGCGGTAGATGCGGATGTCCAGCGCCATCTCCAGGTCACCACCCGCCGGCACCAGCTTGTGCGCGCGCAGGTCCTTGCGCACCGCGCTGGAGGGCAGGAAGGCGATGCCGTGACCTTCGAGCGCCATGGCCTTGAGGCCCTCGGCCATGTCGGTCTCGTAGACCCGGTCCAGCCAGGTGACGGCACCCGACTGCTTGAGGATCAGCTCGACCACCCGCCCCAGGTAGGCGCCGGGCGCGTAGGCCAGGTAGGGCAAGGGGTGGCTGGCCTGGCCGGGCAGGCGGTGCATGGGTTCGCCATCGGCGTTGGGCTTGACATAGGGCGCCAGTGTCTCGCGCCCCAGCGGCAGCATCTCGTAGCGGTCGGTGTCCAACTGTATGGGCTGCGAGGCGTGGTGGTAGGCGATCAGCAGGTCGCAACTGCCTTCGACCATGCGCATCACGGCATCGTGCACGTTGAGCGCGATCAGCCGCGTCTTGACCGGGCCACACACATCGCGCAGGCCGGACAGCCAGGCCGGGAAAAAAGTGAAGGCCAGGGTGTGCGGGACGGCGAACTCGATCACGTCCTGCGCCGCCGCCGTGTGCGAACGCAGCATGGTGCGGGTGGACTGCAGCGACTGCAGGATGTCCAGCGATTGCTCGTACAGGGTCTGCCCGGCGGGGGTCAGCCGCGTGGGGTAGCTGGAACGGTCCACCAGGTCGGTGCCGGCCCAGGCCTCCAGCGACTGGATGCGGCGAGAGAAGGCCGGCTGGGTCACGTGGCGCAACTGGGCCGAGCGGCTGAAGCTGCGCGTCTCGGCCAGGCTGACAAAATCCTCAAGCCACTTGGTTTCCATGGAGCGCGATTATGCGACGCCACCAGCGATGCCATCGGCACCACTTTGCTGCAGCGCCCACATGCCGGCGTACACGCCGCCACGCGCCACCAGGTCGGCGTGGGTGCCGCGCTCGACGATGTGGCCGTGCTCCAGCACGATGATCTCGTGGGCATCGACCACGGTGGACAGACGGTGGGCGATGACCAGCGAGGTCTTGTTGCGCGCCGCCGTTTTCAGCTCGCCCTGGATGGCGCGCTCGTTGGCCGAGTCCAGCGCTGAGGTGGCCTCGTCGAAGATGACGATGGGCGGGTTCTTGAGCAGGGTGCGCGCGATGGCCACGCGCTGCTTCTCGCCGCCCGAGAGCTTGAGCCCGCGCTCGCCCACGGTGGTGGCGTAACCCTGGGGCAGGCGGCTGATGAAGCCGTGGATGTGCGCCGCCTGCGCGGCGGCCACCGCCGCCTCGTGCCCGGCGTCGGGACGGCCATAGAGGATGTTGTATTCGATGCTGTCGTTGAACAGCACGGTGTCCTGCGGCACGATGCCGATGGCGTGGCGCACACTGGCCTGCGTGACCTGGCGCACATCTTCACCATGGATGGTGATGCGCCCGGCGTTCACGTCATAAAAGCGGTAGAGCAGGCGCGCCAGCGTGGACTTGCCCGAACCGGACGGCCCCACCACGGCCACCGTCTTGCCGGCGGGAATCTCGAAGCTGATGCCATGCAGGATCTCGCGCGCCGGCTCGTAGCTGAAGCGCACGTCCTCGAAACGCACCGTCGGCGGGCCGTCCAGCCGCAGTTCGGTGGCGCCAGGCGCGTCGGCAATCTCACGCTCCTTTTCCAGCAGCACAAACATCTTGTCGAGGTCGGTGAGGCTTTGCTTGATCTCGCGGTACAACACGCCCAGAAAGCCCAGCGGGATGTAGAGCTGGATCATGAAGGCGTTGATCATGACCAGATCGCCCAACGACATGGCGCCGCTGGCCACGCCCTGGGTGGCGCGCCACAACATGGCCACCAGCGCCACGGCAATGATGAGCTGTTGCCCGGTGTTGAGCAGGGACAGCGTGGTCTGGCTCTTGATGCGCGCGCGGCGCAGCTTCTCCAGGCTTTCGTCGTAGCGGCGCGCCTCGAAGGCCTCGTTGTTGAAGTACTTGACGGTCTCGTAGTTGAGCAGCGAGTCGATGGCCTTGGTCTGGCTCTGCGATTCGATCTCGTTCATGCGGCGGCGAAACTGCGTGCGCCACTCGGTGACCCAGACCGTGAAGCCAACATAGAGCACCAGCGCGCTCAGCGTCATCCACACGTACCACATGTCGAACTGGCTGCCCAGCACGGCCAGCACGAACACCACCTCGATGATCGTCGGAAAAATGCTGTAGAGCGAGTAGGAGATGAGCGACTGCACGCCGCGGGTGCCGCGCTCGATGTCGCGGGTCATGCCGCCGGTCTGGCGCTCCAGGTGGAAGCGCAGGCTCAGGGCGTGCAGGTGGCCAAACACCTCCAGCGCGATGCTGCGGGTGGCGCCCTCGGTGGCCTTGGCGAACACCAGCTCGCGCAGCTCGGTGAACAGGCTGGTGGAAAACCGCAGCAGCCCATAAGCCACCAGCAGGCCCACCGGCACCACCAGCATGGCCTGCGCGCTGCCCGGCGCGATGTTCATGGCGTCCACCAACTTCTTGAGCAGCAGGGGCACGCTCACGTTGGCGGCCTTGGCGCCCACCATGAAGGCCAGGGCCAACATCACGCGCCACTTGTAGCGCCACAGGTAGGGCAGCAGGCGCTGCAGGGTGGCCCAGTCCGAGCGCCCCTTCTGGCCAGGGGAAGGTGCCGGGGCCGGGCCGGCGTGGGAGGGCGAAAAGGAACGCATGGGAGACAATCCGGAATCTTTGTTCACCGATTGTGCCCATGTCCACCGACACCCCTCCCCTCGTCAACCCAGTGCCCTTGCCCGTGGACAAGGAACTGGTGCTCAAGGTCATCCCCATGCCGGCCGACTGCAACGCCAACGGCGACATCTTTGGCGGCTGGGTCATGGCCCAGGTCGACCTCGCCGGTTCGGTGCTGCCCGCGCGCCACGTGCAGGGCCGCATGGCCACGGTGGCGGTCAACGAATTCATCTTCAAGCAACCGGTGCGGGTGGGCGACATCCTGAGCTTCTTCTCCAGCGTCACCCGCGTCGGACGCACCTCCATCACGGTGCAGGTGGAGGTGTACGCCGAACGCTTCCGCTCCCAGGGCCAGTACGTGAAGGTGACCGAGGCGAGCCTGACCTATGTGGCCATCGACGACGACGGCCGGCCACGCCCCATTCCGCGCTGACCCCGCGCTGAAGTGCGTTCTCAGAACCGGCCGTGGCGCCCTGCCCCGCCGGTGAAGCGCGTGGCCCCCGCCAAGGCCTCGCCCAGGCAATCGCGGCCCTGCGCCCACTCCTGGTGCAGGGCCTGCGGCAAGGGCAGGTCCCATTGCCGGTAGGCGCTGAGGCGGTCGGCCCGCATCGTGGCCTGGGGAAAGGTCGCCAGTTGCTGCGCCAGCGCGATGGCGGCCTCGCGCGCGGTGCCGGTGGGCACCACCCGGTTGGCCAGGCCCATGCGCAAGGCCTCGTCGGCCTCGACCTTGCGCCCGGTCAGGATCAGGTCCATGGCATGCCCCATGCCGATCAGGCGCGGCAGCCGCACGGTGCCGCCGTCGATCAGCGGCACGCCAAAACGCCGGCAATAGACGCCGAAGTAGGCATCGGCCTCCAGCACCCGCATGTCGCACCACAAGGCCAGCTCCATGCCGCCGGCCACGGCCGCGCCCGCCACCGCCGCGATCACCGGCTTGGACAACAGCAGGCGCGACGGCCCCATGGGCCCGGGCGGGCGCGGTTCGTCCGCCGCGAAGTCCAGCCGCCGGGCGATGGCCTGCGCCATGTCCTCGCCTTGGCGCGCCAGCGCCGCCCCATGCTGCAGGTCCCAGCCCGCGCAGAAATGGCCATGTCCGCCATGAAACACCGCCACCCGTGCGTCGGGGTCGTCATCAAAGGCGACAAAGGCCTCGAACAAGGCGCGCGCGGTGCTGTCGTCGACCGCGTTGCGCACGTCGGGACGCTCCAGCGTGACCACCGTGACGGCACCAACTTGCTCGACATGCACCCCTTGCACGGGGCCTGCTGCACCACTTTTGTTCATCAACAACCCGCTGTGTGGAAAGACCTGTGAACGCCGCGCCATGCACTGGCGCATGGGCGACTCGACATGGGGAAGAACCCTAGGGGGCTCGCGGAAGCTTACCGCTATAACTCACGCACTCACAAGCAAGGAGACATGCGTGCAACTGCTGCAACTGCTGATCAGCGGCGCCGCCCAGGGGTGTATCTACGGATTGATCGCCCTGGGTTTTGTGCTGATCTACAAGGCCACTGAAACCGTGAGTTTCGCCCAGGGCGACCTGATGATGGTGGGCGCGTTTTGTGGACTCGCCGCGACGACGGCGCTCGGATTTCCCTTCTGGCTGGGCATCGCCAGCGCGGTGGTGGCCATGATGGTGTTCGGCTTCGTGCTGGAGCGCCTGGTGGTGCGGCCCATCCTGGGACAACCGGCTTTTTCCATCGTGATGCTGACCATCGGCGTGGGCTATGTGGCGCGCGGCCTGATCACCATGATCCCCAACGTCGGCACCGACACCCACACGCTGCCCGTGCCCTACGCCGGCGAGGTGCTGAAGCTGGGCACCGCCGTCATCGCGGCCGAACAGCTGGTGGTGATCGGCGCGACCGCGCTGCTGTGCGGGCTGCTGTTCGCGATGTTCAAGTACAGCAAGCTGGGCATTGCCATGCAGGCCTCGTCGCAGAACCAGCTGGCGGCCTACTACATGGGCATCCCGGTCAAGCGGCTCAACGGCCTGGTGTGGGGACTGGCCGCGGGTGTGGCGGCGGTGGCCGGCCTGCTGCTGGCCCCCATCACCTTCGTGCACGCCAACATGGGCTTCATCGGCCTGAAGGCCTTCCCGGCGGCGGTGGTGGGCGGCTTCAGCAGCCTGCCCGGCGCCATCGTGGGCGGCCTGGTGATCGGCATCGTCGAGGCCTTCTCGGGCTTCTACCTGCCCGAGGGCTTCAAGGACATCGCCCCCTACATCGTGGTGCTGCTGATGCTGGTGCTCAAGCCCAACGGCCTGTTCGGCGAGAAGCTGCGCAAGAAAGTCTGACCCCATGCGATACATCTTCAAGACCGACTACGACCAGGACATCCGGCTGGCCAAACACGGCGGCCACACCTTCTGGTACAGCGCGCTGATGCTCTTCCTGGTGGCCGCGCCCTGGGTGGTGGACGAGTACTGGCTGGCGCAGCTGACCTTCGTGCTGATCTACGCCATCGTGGGCCTGGGACTGATGCTGCTGGCCGGCTTCACCGGGCTGTTCTCGCTGGGCCACGCTGCCTTCCTGGGCGTGGGCGCCTACACGCAGGCGGTGCTGGTCAACGCCGGGCTGCCGTTTCCGCTGGCGCTGGTGTGCGCCGGACTGCTGTCGGCGGCGGTGGGCATGGTGGTGGGCCTGCCGGCGCTGCGCGTCAAGGGCATCTACCTGGGCATGGCCACCCTGGCCTTCGGCTTCATCGTCGAGGAGGTGATGGCGCGCTGGGAACATGTGACCGGCGGCAACGCCGGCCTGTCGGTGCAACCGCCCCAGCTGTTCGGCTGGCAGCTCGACACCACCGAGGAGTTCTACGGCCTGTGCCTGCTGCTGTGCGTGGGCGCCACACTGGCCATCGTGAACCTGATGCGCTCGTCCACCGGTCGTGCCTTCGTGGCCATCCGTGACTCGGAGATCTCGGCGCAGAGCATGGGCATCCACCTGGCGCGCTACAAGACGCTGAGCTTCGCGCTGTCGGCCGCGCTCGCCGGCATCGGCGGTGCCCTGTACGCGCACAAGATCCAGTTCCTGTCGCCCGAGCAGTTCAGCATCATCCAGTCCATCGACCTGCTGCTGATGGTGGTGATCGGCGGGCTGGGTTCCATCCACGGCGCCTTCCTGGGCGCGATCTTCCTGATCGTCATGCCGCAGATGATTGCCCAGGCCAAGGACTTCCTGCCGCCGGCCATCGGCGGGGCCACCGGCCTGCAGGGCACGGTCTACGGCATCGTGCTGGTGGCCTTCGTGCTGTTCGAGCCCATGGGCCTGTACGGGCGCTGGCTCAAGATCCGCACCTACTTCCAGCTCTTCCCCTTCTACCGGCGCGGCATGTTCAAGCGCCAGAAGTCCTTTCAGAAATCGGATCGACTCAAATGAGCCAGCCGCAACCCCCCAACGCCGATGTGCTGCTGTCGGCCCAGAACCTGAGCGTGCGCTTTGGCGGCGTGCTGGCCGTCAACAACGTGAGCTTTGACGTCAGGCGCGGCGAGGTGTTCACCCTGATCGGACCCAACGGCGCCGGCAAGACCACGGTGTTCAACCTGATCAGCCGCATCTACACACCCACCAGCGGCACCATCGACTACGCCGGCCCCGACGGCATGCTGCGCCTGACCGACAAGGCCCCCCACGAAATCGCCAAACTCGGCATCGCGCGCACCTTCCAGAACATCGAGCTGTTCGAGCACGCCACCGTGCTGCAGAACCTGCTGATCGGGCGCCACACCCACCGCCGCACCGGACTGTGGAGCGAGATCTTCTTCACCGCCCGGACCCGCGCGGCCGAGATCGAGGCGCGCGAGAAGGTCGAGCAGGTGATCGAGCTGCTGGACCTGCAGCACCACCGCGAGTCCATGGTGGCGGGCCTGCCCTACGGCGTGCGCAAGGTGGTGGAGCTGGCGCGCGCCCTGTGCACCGAGCCCCAGCTGCTGCTGCTGGACGAGCCCTCCTCGGGCCTGAACGTGGAGGAAACCGACGACATGGCCTTCTGGATCACCGACATCAAGGACGAGCTGGGCATCACCGTGCTGATGGTGGAGCACGACATGGGCCTGGTTTCCAAGGTGTCCGACCGCGTGCTGGCCATGAGCATGGGCGCCGAGCTGGCCACCGGCACGCCGGCCGAGGTGCAGCGAGACCCCGGCGTGATCGAAGCCTACCTGGGCTCCATCGACGACGTGTCCAACCTGCGCCGCGAGAACCACAAGGCACACAGCCAGGGAGCCCAGGCATGACCGCGCCCGTGACCGACAACGCCGTGCTCAAGCTGCTCAACGTGGAGAGTGCCTACGGCCCCATCAAGGCCATCCGCGGGGTGAGCCTGCAAGTGCGTCGCGGCGAGATCGCCACCGTGCTGGGCTCCAACGGCGCCGGCAAGACCACCATCCTCAAGACCATCAGCGGCATCATCGACCCGCGCAAGGGATCGATCGAATTCAAGGGCGAGAACATCACCGCCCAGGATCCGGCCCTGATCGTGCAGCAGGGCCTGATGCACGTGCCCGAGGGCCGCGAGGTGTTTCCGCTGCTGTCGGTGCGCGACAACCTGCTCATGGGCGCCTACACCCGATCGGACCGCGATGGCGTGGCGCGCGATGTCGAGGTGGTGTTCGGCTACTTCCCCATCCTCAAGGAGCGCGCAGCGCAGGACGCCGGCCTGCTCTCGGGCGGTCAGCAGCAGATGCTGGCCATCAGCCGCGCGCTCATGGCCAACCCCGACCTGATCCTGCTCGACGAGCCCAGCCTGGGCCTGTCCCCGAAGCTCACCAAGGAGATCTTCGAGATCGTGGTGCGCATCAACCGCGAGCGCGGCACCACCATCCTGCTGGTGGAACAGAACGCCAACATGGCGCTCAACGCCTCGGACTACGGCTACGTGCTGGAGAACGGGCGCATCGTGATGGAAGACACCTGTGCCCGGCTGCGCGAGAAGGAGGACATCAAGGAGTTCTACCTCGGCATGAAGGAAGAAGGCGTTCGCGCCGACCGGCGCTGGAAGAAGAAGAAAACCTGGAGATGAGAGCGATATGAGCAACTTGTGGGACCTGTCCCGAGTACAGCCCCAGACCCAGGTGGTCATCCCGGGCGAGACCATCCCGGCCATCTTCTGGAACGCGGCCAAGGCCCGGAGCGACAAGGTCTGGCTGCGCCAGAAGGACTTCGGCATCTGGCGCATCTGGACCTGGCAGCAGACGGCCCAGGCAGTGCGCGAGATCGGCAACGGCCTGCTGGCGCTGGGCTTTGCCCCGCAGGAGACCGCCTCCGTGCTCTCCAACACCAACATCGACTGGGTGCTGTGCGATCTCGCCATCCTCAGCGCCGGCGGCGTGGCCAACGGCATCTACCCCACCGATGCCGCCGAGCAGGTGCATTACCTGTGCGAGGATTCGTCCACCACCATCCTGTTCGTGGAGGACGACGAGCAGCTGGACAAGGCGCTGGCCGTGCGCGAGCGCCTGCCCAAGCTGCGCAAGATCGTGGTCTTCGACATGGAGGGCCTGCGCGAGCTCGACGACCCGCAGGTGATCAGCCTGGCCGAGCTGCGCGAGCTGGGCCGCACCCATGGCCGTGAGCACCCACAGGCGCTGGACGCGCGCGTGACCGCCTGCCAGCCCGACCAGCTGGCCATCCTCATCTACACCTCGGGCACCACCGGCCGCCCCAAGGGCGCCATGCACAACCACCGTGCCCTCGTCTACACCGTGCGGGGCTACAACACGCTGATCGCGCAGGACGACACCGACGAGCGCATGTGTTTCCTGCCGCTGTGCCACGTGGCCGAGCGCCTGGGCGGCGAGTATTTCGCGATGTACACCGGCACCATCCTCAACTTCGTCGAAAACCCCGAGACGGTGCCCGAGAACGTGCGCGAGATCGCGCCCACGGTCTTCACCGCCGTGCCCCGCGTGTGGGAGAAGTTCTACTCGGGCGTGATGATCTCCCTCAAGGAAGCCAGCCGCCTGCAGCAGCTGGCCTACGGCTGGTCCATCGGCGTGGGCACGCGCATCGCCGACAAGGTGCTGGCCCGCCAGCCGGTGCCGGGCTGGCTCAAGCTGCAGTTCCACGTCGCGCGCGTGCTGGCGCTCAACAACGTGCGCAAGCTCATCGGCGTGCACCGGGCGCGGTTCCTGGTCACCGGTGCCGCGCCCATCTCGCCCGACCTGGTGCGCTGGTACCTGGCGCTGGGCCTGCCCATGCTGGAGGTCTGGGGCATGACCGAGTCCTGCGGCGCTTCCACCGGCATGCCCGCCGACCGCATCAAGCCCGGCTCCATCGGCCCGGCCACCAGCTACAACGAGGTCCGGCTCGACCCGGCCACCGGCGAGATCCTGGTGCGCGGCCCCAACGTCTTCATGGGTTACCTCAACCAGCCCGAGAAGACCGCCGAGACCATCGACGCCGACGGCTGGCTGCACACCGGCGACGTGGGCACCGTGGACGAGGAAGGGTTTTACCGCATCACCGACCGCATGAAAGACATCATCATCACGGCGGGCGGCAAGAACATCACCCCCAGCGAACTGGAAAACGAGTTGAAATTCTCTCCCTACATCACCGACGCGGTGGTCATCGGCGACAAACGCCCCTACCTGAGCGTCATCGTGATGATCGACCAGGAGAACGTGGAGAAGTACGCCCAGGACCACGACGTGCCCTTCAGCAACTACGCCTCGCTGACCAAGTCGGCCGAGGTCCAGGAACTGATCCAGGCGGAACTCGACCGCGTCAACAAGAAGTTCGCCCGCGTCGAGCAGATCAAGAAATTCTGGCTGCTGGACACCCAGCTCAGCGCCGAGGACGAGGAACTCACCCCCACCATGAAGCTCAAACGCAAGCTCGTCCAGCAAAAGTACGCCCCTCAGATCGAGGCCATGTACCGCTGACGACCACCGCGCATCGCATGGCCTATTTCACAGATCCACACAGGAGACCACAGGAATGAAGATCAAGACCCACCTCACCGTCACCGCACTGGCCACCCTGGCGATGCTGGGCAGCACGTCCGTGCTGGCCCAATCGCAGGGCGTGAGCAAGAACGAGATCGTGCTCGGCTCGATCCAGGATCTGTCCGGCCCGCTGGCCGGCTTCGGCAAGCAGGTGCGCCTGGGCATGATGCTGCGCGTGGACGAACTCAACGAACAGGGGGGCCTGAACGGGCGCAAGGTCAAGCTGCTGGTTGAGGACTCGGGCTACGACCCACGCCGTGCCGTGCTGGCGGCGCAGAAGCTGGTCAACCAGGACAAAATCTTTGCCATGGTGGGCCACATCGGCACCGCCCAGAACGTGGCCACCTTCCCGGTGCTGTTCCCCAAGAACGTGGTGAACTTCTTCCCGGTGACGGCCGCGCGCGAGATGTACGAGCCCTTCCACAAGCTCAAGTACTCGTTTGCCGCCACCTACTTCGATCAGATGCGCCTGGCGGTGCCCAAGCTGGTGAAGGAAAAGGGCTCGCAAAAGGTGTGTGCGATGTACCAGGACGACGAGTTCGGCCTGGAGGTGCTGCGTGGCGCCGAGGAAGGACTGAAGACCATCAACATGCAGATGGCCGAGAAGACCTCGTACAAGCGTGGCGCCACCGACTTCTCGTCGCAGATGCAGAAGCTGGCGTCCGAGAAATGCGACATGGTGGTGATGGGCACCATCATCCGCGAGACCATCGGCGGCATCGCCACCGCGCGCCGCCTGGGCTTCAACCCCACCTTTGTCGGCTCCAGCGCGGCCTACACCGACCTCATCCACAAGCTCGGCGGTGCGGCCATGAACGGCCTCTACGCCACCATGACGGTGCAGCACCCCTACCTGGACGAAGCGGCCCAACCGATCCGCTTCTGGGCCACCAAGTACCAGACCAAGTTCAACGAAGAACCGACGGTGTTCTCGGTCTATGGCTACAACGCGGTCGATGCCTTCCTGCGCGCCGCCTCCAAGGCCGGCAGCAACCTGAGCACCGACAGCTTCATCAAGGCCATGGACACCATGGTGATCCCGCCCGACATCTTCGGCAGCGCGGAAATGACCTTCTCGCCGACCAAGCGTCTGGGCAACAACGACACCCGCATGTCCCAGTTGCAGGACAACCGCTGGAAAGTGGTGTCGGGTTACCTGAACAAGTGACGGGATGCCCAGCGGGTGGCCAGGTGCCACCCCGCCTCCCGAACCCGGCGGCCCCAGTGGCCGCCTTTTTCATGCCCGCATCGGTTGCCTGTGCAAAGGCAGGCTGAGCACAAAACAGGCGCCGCCGCCAGGTGTGGCCTCACAGCGGACCTGGCCGCCATGGCGCTGCGCGATGGTGCGCACCAGCGACAGCCCCAGGCCCACGCCGCCCTCGCGTTCGCTGGCGCCCGGCAGGCGGTAGAAGGGCTCGAAAATCCGGTCCCGCAGCTCAGCCGGCACGCCCGGCCCGTGGTCGCGCACCCACAACTCGGCCATCGCGCCATCGCGGCTCACGCGCACCAGCACCTCGATGGGCTGGGCCACGCCACGGGCGTCCCGGCCGTAGCGGCGGGCGTTCTCCAACAGGTTGCGCAGCAGGCGGCGCAGCAGGCGCGCGCTGCCCCACACCGATGGCGCCGGGCTGCCCTCGTCGACCTGAAGCAAGGCGCCGGCGTGGGCACATTCCTCGGCCGCCAGGCCCATCAGGTCGACCTCTTCCAGCTGCCCCATGGGGGCATCGGCCAGATCGAGCCGGCTGGCCAGCAGGATCTCGTCGATCAGTTGGTCCAGCTCGGCGATGTTGCGGGCCAGTTCGTCGCGCACCGCGACGCCGGTGCCCGCCGGTCCGGACGGCATCAGCTCCAGCCCCATGCGGATGCGGGCCAGCGGCGAGCGCAGCTCGTGCGAGGCATTGGCCAGCAAGGCCTTGTGCGAACGCACCAGCGTCTGCACCCGTTCGGCCGCGACGTTGAAGCGCTGCGCCAGCGACGCCACCTCGTCCTCGCCCTGCTCGGGCAGACGCACCGACAGATCGCCGGCGCCCCATTGCTCGACGCCCCGCTGCACGGTTTCCAGACGCTGGGTCAATCGCCGCACGATGGGGTAGGCGCCCAGGGCCACCGCCACCGCCACCAGGCCCAGCAGGCTGGCGAAGTCGAAGGGGGGCTGCATCCAGAAAGGCTCGTTGCGCCCACCTGGCGGGCGGGGGGGGCGGGGCAACTGGATGGACAGTGTCTCCCCCCCGATCATGGGCACCTGGAACTCCAGCCCTTGCCCGGGCACCCGCACGCCACGGCCGGTGGCCTGACCGACGATGTCGCCTTCACTGTTGCGCACGACAATTTCGCGCCCCGGCCGCTGCGAGCGGTCGTGCTCTACCTGCACGCGCCAGATCCAGCCCACCAGCAGCGCCATGACGGCCACGGCGGCCACCACCGCCAGCCAGATGCGCAGGTACAGGCGCTGCCCGAGCAAGGCAATCACGGCCGTGCTCCGCAGGCGCCCGCGTCAATCCTGCTGTTTGGCGAACACATAGCCGACACCACGCACCGTGAGGATGCGCTTGGGGTTCTTGCTGTCGACTTCGATGGCGTTGCGGATGCGGCCCACGTGCACATCGATGGAGCGGTCGAAGGCCTCGAGTTCGCGCCCACGCACAGCCTCCATGATCTGGTCGCGCGTGAGCACCCGGCCGGCGCGCTCGGCCATGGCCAGCAACAGGTCGAACTGGTAGGACGTGAGGTCGCAGGCCTGGCCACCCACGGTCACGTTGCGGGCATCGCGGTCGATCTCGAGCGAGCCGAACTGCAGCGTGGGCTGGCGCGGTTCGGCACCGTCGCTGCGCGGCTCCGATTTGCGGCGCAGCACCGCGCGGATGCGGGCCAACAGCTCACGCGGCTCGAAGGGCTTGGGCAGGTAGTCATCGGCTCCCATCTCCAGGCCGATGATGCGGTCCATGGGATCGCCCTTGGCGGTCAGCATCAGCAGCGGCACACGCGCGGCGTCGCCCGGCAGGGCGCGGATGCGGCGGCAGACCTCCAGGCCGTCCATGTCGGGCAGCATGAGGTCCAGGATCACCAGGTCCGGCAGCAGGTCGCGCAGCGCGGTCAGCCCGCGGCCACCTTCGTCGGCGTGGCTGACCTGGAACCCCGACTGCCCCAGGTACTCGGCCACCATGCGGGCCAGGCGGCTGTCGTCTTCGATGATGAGGATGTGTGGGTTGGCCATACTGTTCAGTGTAGTGTGGCGGGTGCCCATGGCACCGTCTTGTCGGCCGCGTAAAGTTTCGTGAAATCAGGGGCCTGGCGCCCTGGCCTGCACCCGCGACGCCAGCCACACCAGCAGCAGCACCGGCAGGCCCAGCAACGCGGTGCCGGTGAAGAAACTGGCGTAGCCGTGGGCGTCGACGAAGGCCCCGGAAAACCCGGCCAGCCACTTGGGTGCCAGCAGCATCATGGAACTGAACAGGGCGTACTGCGTGGCCGAATAGCTGACGTTGGTGAGGCTGGACAGGTAGGCGATGAAACCGGCCGAGGCCACGCCCGCGCTGAGGTTGTCGGCGGAGATCACCAGCACCAGCGCGGTCACGTCGTGGCCATGGCCATCCAGCCAGGCGAACAGCAGGTTGCTGCAGGCGCTCAGCAGCGCGCCCAGCATCAGCACCCGCATGACGCCCCAGCGCATGGCCAGCGCGCCCCCCACAAAGGCCCCCACCAGCGTCATGATGACGCCATAGACCTTGGTCACCGCGGCCACCTCGTCCTTGGTGTAACCCATGTCCACGTAGAAAGGGTTGGCCATGATGCCCATCACCACGTCGCTGATGCGGTAGGTGCCGATCAGCCCGAGCACCAGCACCGCCTGCAGGCCGTAGCGCCTCAGGAAATCGGCGAACGGCTCCACCAGCGCGCCGCGCAGCCATTCCCCCAGGTTGCGCGAGGGCGGCAGGCTGCGGTGCGCGGGCTCGTCCGACAGCAAGACGGTCAACACCCCCAGGGACATGGACGCCGCCATCACCAGGTAGGCGGTCTGCCAGGCGGTCTGCTGGTAGCCGGCCACGCCGCCCAGTTCGGCGCGCGCGGCCAGCCACAGGACCCCGGCGCCGGCCCAGATCATGGCCAGGCGGTAGCCGGTCTGGTAGGTGGCGGCCAGCGCGCCCTGGTGGCGCGCATCGGCCGACTCGATGCGAAAGGCGTCCAGCGCGATGTCCTGCGTGGCCGAGGCGAAGGCCACCACCAGCGCGCACCAGACAATGGGGCCCAGGGTCTGACGCGGATCGGCCAGTGCCATGCCCACCAGCCCGGCCGCGATCGCCAGTTGCGACAGCAGCAGCCAGGCACGCCGCCGGCCCAGGGCACGGGTCAGCCCGGGCAGCGGCATGCGGTCGACCAGGGGCGCCCAGCACCACTTGAAACCGTAGGCCAGGCCCACCCAGCTCAGGTAGCCGATGGTGGTGCGGTCCAAGCCGGCTTCGCGCAAGCGGAAACTCAGCGTGCCCAGCACCAGCAGCAGCGGCAGGCCGGCGGAAAACCCCAGCGCCAGCATGCGCAGGCTGGCCGGCGCCAGGTAGACCCGCCAGGCTTCGCGCCAGCCCACGCGAGGCCCGGCATCGGGAAGGGCGTCGGCGGCGGCAACAAGCGGGCGGGCAATCGGATCGGCCATGAAACCTCAAGTAATGCAAGGCATCGCAACGCAGCGCGCCTTTTTCACTATTATTCCCGCATATGTGCTGGCTCTGCGACGCAAAAACCATCTCTCCCGTTGCCCTGGAAAACCAGTCAGGCGAGGCCACGTCCAATGGCGGCCACCGCTGGTCATCACGGCGGGCCTTTGTGCTGGCGGGTGCGGGCCTGGCCGCCAGCACCGTGGGGGCGCCAGTGGCCGCCCAGGTGAACGTGGGCAGCGCCTCCAGCCTGCGCAAGCTGGTGCCGGCCGAGAAGCTGGAGGTGGCCGCCGCCCAGCAATACGCCCAGATGCTGACCGAGGCGCGCGACAAGCGCGCGCTCGCGCCCGACGACCATCCCCAGCTGCTGCGGCTGCGGGCCATGGCCCGCCGCATCATCCCCTTTGCCACGCCCTGGAACGACCGCGCGCGCCAGTGGCGCTGGGAGGTCAACCTGATCGGCAGCAAGCAGATCAACGCCTTCTGCATGCCGGGCGGAAAGATCGCCTTCTACACCGGCATCCTCGACCAGCTCAAGCTCAGCGACGACGAGGCCGCCATGGTCATGGGCCACGAAATGGCCCACGCGCTGCGCGAACACGCCCGCGAACGCATCGCCAAGAGCCAGGCCACCGGCATCGGCCTGTCGCTGGGCGCACAACTGCTGGGCCTGGGCGAGCTGGGCAACATGGCGGCCAACATGGGCACGCAGCTGCTCACGCTGAAGTTCAGCCGCGAAGACGAGACCGAAGCCGACCTGGTGGGGCTGGAACTGGCCGCGCGCGCCGGCTACCGGCCTGAGGCGAGCGTCAGCCTGTGGGAGAAGATGGGCGCGGCCACCGGTGGTGGCGGACCCGGCTTCCTGTCCACCCACCCAAGCGGGCCGGACCGCATCCGCCAGCTGAAGGACAACGTGCCCAAGGTGGACACCCTGTTCAACCAGGCACGGCGCGGCGGCTGACCGGCGAGTCAGCCGTCAGCGCCTTTTCAATGTCTTGTTAGAAATCCAGAAAGACATTGCACAGGCGCTCAGGTGCCGCGCACGTAGGGGTTGCTGCGGCGCTCCCGCCCGAAACTGCTTTCCGGGCCATGGCCGGGGATGAACACCGTCTCGTCCCCCATGGGCCACAGGCGCTGGGTGATGCTGGCGATCAGGGTGTCGTGGTCGCCCTGCGGGAAATCGGTGCGGCCTATGCTGCCGGCGAACAACACGTCACCCACGAAGGCGCGCTGGATCTCGGGCGAATGGAACACCACATGGCCGGGCGTGTGCCCGGGGCAATGGCGCACGTTGAGCGTGTGGTGCCCGATCTGCACCGTGTCGCCATCGGCCAGCCAGCGCGTGGGCGTGAAGTGCCCGGCGGGCGGAAATCCGAACATGACGCTCTGCTGCGGCAGGCCGTCGATCCAGAACTGGTCGCCCGGGTGCGGGCCGACGATGGGCAGGCCCAGGCGTTCGGCCAGTTCGGCGGTGCCGCCCGCGTGGTCGATGTGTGCATGGGTGAGCCAGATCTGCTCCAGCTCGACACCAAGGCGTTTGACTTCCGCCAGCAGGCGGTCGAGATCACCACCCGGATCGATGATGGCGGCCTTGTTGGTCTCGTCGCACCAGACGATGGACGCGTTTTGCTGGAACGGGGTGACGGGAACGGTGTGGTAGCGCAGCATGGAAACGGCGTAGGAGTTGGATAACAAAGTCTCAAAATTCACAACATAGTTTCAAATCCCGGGCTAGACGCTTCGGCCTATCACACAACATAGTTTCAAAATACGTTGATTTGAAATGACTTTTGGGAGCGTAGCACCTTGGGAGCCGGGTATGATGCGCCCGAGGAAGCACCAAAGTCACTTTTTGTGCAAAACAACCTCTCAACCACATCGAGCGCCGCAATACTGAGTTTCTGACGCGCTCTTCCAGCAAGCCTCCTACTGATTTCATCGATGGCTTGGCTATGCCCACCGGGAAAAACTTGGGAGAGTTCCTGCGCTCTGCCATGGCACCTAATGACGATGCCCAAGCCTCGGTTACCCCGCCCTTCCTCTTTGCTGACGCACAACAAGGAGGTTGAGGGGTACTCAAAGTAGTTGTTGGGGATGTGTCATCAACTAGGTCCCAGTGGACCTGGTAAACCCGATGGAGCCGTCTACCAGGAGCATTGAGTTGCAGAAGGGGCGGTACTTCCAAGAACCATCATCTACTGCCAGCCATGGTAGCTGTGACACTCCATTGGCCCACCGCCACGCATGGCAATCTTCCCGGTAGACTGGGACTTAAAGATGGGTCGGCAACCTGCGCATGGCAGGAAGATCTTGCTCCCCCGAAAATGTAGCAGTTTCCAATGAATTCCCTCCCTGTCGTCAGCCTATCCCAACTCGAATCGCACTTATGGGAGTCAGCAAATCTACTGCGCGGTCCAGTCGATGCAGCCGACTTCAAAACGTACATCTTTCCACTGCTCTTCTTCAAACGCATCTGCGACGTCTGGGATGAAGAATACCGAGAGATCGTTGACGAAACCGGGAATGAGCAGCTGGCCTGGTTCCCGGAGTCACACCGGTTTCAGATTCCCGATGACTGTCACTGGGTCGATGTTCGTGCCAAGCCAACCAACGTCGGTGCAGCACTCCAGCACGCCATGCGCGGCATCGAGAAGGCGAACCCTGACACACTTTATGGGGTGTTCGGCGATGCCCCATGGACGAACAAAGAGCGCCTGTCGGACGCGCTGCTTAAGGATCTGATCGAGCACTTCTCTGCGCTGCTGTTGGGTAACAAGAACGTCGCCTCCGATTTGGTCGGTGACGCCTACGAGTACCTAATCAAGAAGTTCGCCGACGCCACCAATAAGAAGGCCGGTGAGTTCTATACCCCGCGCAGCGTGGTACGGCTGATGATCGACATGCTCGATCCCAAAGAGACTGAAACCATCTACGACCCCGCTTGCGGCACAGGCGGCATGCTGTTGGCTGCTGTGCAGCACGTCAAAGAGATGCACGGTGACGTCAAGCGACTGTGGGGCAAGCTGTATGGCCAAGAGAAGAACCTCACGACATCATCCATTGCACGGATGAACCTGTTCCTCCATGGGATCGAGGACTTCCAGGTGGTACGGGGTGACACCTTGCGCAATCCGGCTTTCTTTGACGGCGACCGACTGGCCACGTTTGATTGCGTGATCGCCAATCCTCCTTTCTCCCTGGAAAAGTGGGGTGAAGACCTGTGGCTGAACGACCCCTTTGGACGCAACTTTGCCGGTTTGCCGCCCTCATCTAGCGGCGACTTCGCCTGGGTGCAGCACATGGTGAAGTCCATGGCCGAGGTCAGCGGACGAATGGCGGTGGTGCTTCCTCAGGGCGCCCTGTTCCGCAAAGGGGCCGAAGGTGAAATTCGACAAAAGCTTCTGGAATTGGATCTGGTTGAGGCTGTCATTGGCTTGGCACCAAATCTGTTCTACGGCACGGGGCTCGCCGCATGTATTCTTGTGCTGCGCAAGCGCAAGTCAGCCGAGCACAAACAAAAGGTGCTGATCGCGGACGCGTCGCGCTTGTTCCGACGAGGCCGGGCACAAAACTTTTTAGAGCCTGAGCACGCCGTTGAAATCCTGAGTTGGTATCGCAGCTTTGCCGATGTGCAAGACGCCGTGCGCGTCGTCAGCCTTGATGAGATCAAGGCCGAAGACTGGACGCTGAACATTTCGCGCTACGTGCTGCCGCCGCTGCAAGAAGACATTCCGCCACTATCTGAAGCCATCGAGGCCTTCAAGGACGCACTGACTCGTTGCCGTGAGGCAGAGGAACGGCTCGCGCAGGTCATGACCGAAGGAGGATGGCTGAAATGAGCCGCATGACCCAACAAGAACTCGAAAGCTATCTCTGGGGTGCTGCTGTGTTGCTGCGCGGCCTGATTGATGCCGGCGACTACAAACAGTTCATCTTTCCGCTGCTGTTCTACAAGCGCGTCTCCGATGTCTGGGACGAGGAGTACCAAGCCGCACTGGCCGATTCGGACGGCGACTTGTCCTACGCCGAGTTTGCTGAAAATCATCGGTTTCAGATCCCCGAGGGGGCCCACTGGAACGATGTACGGCAAACGCCGAAGAACGTCGGCGCGGCCATCCAGAAGGCCACGCGCGCCATCGAGTCAGCCAACCCTGACATGCTCGATGGCATCTTTGGCGATGCCCCGTGGACCAACCGCGAGCGTCTGCCCGATGAAACGCTGAAGAATCTGATCGAGCACTTCTCAACGCAGACGCTGTCGGTGGCCAACGTGCCTGAAGACGAGTTGGGGAACGCCTACGAATACCTGATCAAGAAGTTCGCCGACGACTCCGGCCACACGGCGGCCGAGTTCTACACGAACCGCACCGTCGTCCACCTGATGACGCAGCTTCTGGCGCCACAGGCGGGCGAGTCGATCTACGACCCCACATGCGGCACCGGTGGCATGTTGATCTCTGCGCTGGATGAAGTGAAGCGCTCGGGTGGCGAATACCGCACCCTCAAACTGTACGGGCAGGAGCGCAACCTCATCACATCGTCCATCGCCCGAATGAACCTGTTCCTGCACGGGGTGGAGGACTTCGAGATCATCCGCGGCGACACCCTGGCCGAGCCCAAGCACATCGAGGGCGACCGCCTGCGCCAGTTCGACGTGATCTTGGCCAACCCACCGTACTCCATCAAGCAGTGGAATCGCGAGGCTTGGAGCAGCGACAAGTGGGGCCGCAACTCGCTCGGCACGCCGCCTCAGGGCCGCGCCGACTATGCGTTCCAGCAACACGTCCTGACCAGTCTCAGCACCAAGGGTCGGTGTGCTGTGCTCTGGCCTCATGGCGTCTTGTTCCGCAACGAGGAGCAAGCCATGCGCGCCAAGATGGTCGAACTGGACTGGGTCGAGGCCGTCATCGGCTTGGGGCCCAACCTGTTCTACAACTCCCCAATGGAGTCGTGCATCGTCATCTGCAACCGCAAGAAACTCGCCGCTCGCAAGGGAAAGGTGATCTTCATCGACGCGGTGAACGAGGTCACCCGGGAACGGGCACAGAGCTTTCTGAAGCCCGAGCACCAGCAGCACATCCTGAGCGCATTCAACGCGTTCACGGATGAATCCGGTTTCGCCAAGGTTGCCACCCTGGCCGAGATCGGCGTCAATGCGGGCAATCTCTCGATCCCGTTGTACGTGAAACGCATCGCTGCGGCCGGCGCAACCGACAGCAATCGCGACACGGTATCGCTGTGCTCCGCCTGGGACCAATGGCAAACCGATGGCCGCGCGTTCTGGCGACAGATGGATGCGCTGGTGGATACGCTAGATAGCCTTTCCAAAGCTGAGGATACGCAATGAAGCTCCAAGCTATTCGGTTATCGAACTTTCAGTCATTCGGTGAAGATCCCACCGAAATCACGCTCGAAGACATCACCTACCTGATTGGCCCGAATGGCTCAGGTAAAACGGCTGCGCTGCAGGCCTTGTGCCGACTATTCGCCTTCGACCCGTCGTTGCGCCGGATTCTGCGTTCAGACTTTCATGTGCCCTGCAGTGAAGCAGAAACACCAGATGAACGACACCTCTGGATTGAGGCTGACTTCCTCTTTCCCGAGCTGGCAGAAGACGAAGACAACACAACCGTAGCCCCGCATTTTGCACATATGCGGCTGGATGAGCTCGACGGTATTCCGCGCGTTCGTTACCGTCTCAGTGCGAGCTTGGGTGTGGATGGCGATATCGAAGAGTCCATGGCGTACGTGCTGGACCTGGATGCTGACGGCGGGCCACTCAGCACTGCGCAAGTTCCCAGAGCTGAGCGTAACCATATCCACGTCCACTATCTTCCGGCACAGCGTGATCCTGCCGACCACATCGCATACGGCGCCAATGCTCTTCTAGGAAGAATGCTTCGCGCAGTGAAGTGGGATGCGGAGCGTGACGAGATCAAGACGCTGACCGATCAGATCAGTAACAGTTTGGCCGCGAACCCGTCAGTCAATGCGTTGAGCGAAAGCCTCAAAACAACGTGGTCCACGCTGCACAAAGGCAAGTTCTTCGCCGATCCGAAGATCACCTTTGTGACCTCCGAGATCGAGGCCTTGCTGCGCCACATGTCGGTTTCATTTTCGCCTGGGCACGATGAGAGTCTGGTCGATTTTTCCCGGCTGAGCGACGGTCAGAAGTCGATGCTGTACCTGTCTCTCGCACTGTCGTCTCAAGCCATTGGGCGCGCCGTACTTGCCGGGCAAGACACTTCGTTTGATCCCGACAAATTGCGCCCACCTGTCTTTACTCTGGTCGCCGTTGAAGAGCCCGAAAACAGCCTCTCCCCGCACTACCTCGGGCGGATCGTTAGTGCTTTAAACACCATGGTTCAGCACCCGGACGCCCAGGCCCTCATCGCCACGCATGCGCCGTCGATGCTGCGCCGCGTTGCGCCAGAGCATATCCGCTATCTGCGGCTGACCGAAGCACGGCAATCACGCATCACGCACATCCTTTTGCCGGAAGACACGGACGAAGCGCACAAATTCGTGCGTGAAGCTGTCCAGGCATTTCCCGAGATCTATTTCTCGCGTCTGGTCGTTCTGGGCGAAGGCGATAGCGAAGAGATCGTCTTGCCACGTCTGCTGCAGGTCAAAGGCGCTCCAGTAGACGAATCCGCCGTCACGATTGCTCCGCTGGGGGGCAGACACGTTAATCACTTCTGGCGCCTGCTAGCGGCATTGCAGATTCCGTACCTGACGCTCCTTGATCTGGATGTAGCTCGTTACGCTGCGGGCTGGGGAAGGATCAAGTACGTAAACGATCAGTTTGCAAAATTCGCTCCCGCAGAACGTCTCCCATCCTCTTGGAAAATATCTCAATGGGATGCCGATGAAGTACCGGTACGGACTCATCACTTCTTTGAAGACGGGACAAAGAATGTTTTCGAAAGACTTGAAAACAGCAACGTATTTTTTTCGTACCCCATGGATCTCGACTTCGCCATGCTGCTCGCCTTTCCCGAAGCCTACGGTGTCGAAGAAGACGTGCCGGATGATTCAACGATCAAGGCCGTGCTTGGGAAAAGCCACCACAACGCTAACCAATACAGCCCTGAGGAACAGAAACTGTTCAACACCTACCACCAGCGCTTCAAGCTGGGTAGCAAACCCGCTGCCCACATTGATGCACTGGCCCGACTGACGGATGCAAAATTGCGGGCAAACATGCCGGCTTCGCTGAGCAGGCTGGCTGATGCCGTTATCACCAAACTGGCGGAGCTGCCCGAGTGATTGCCGTTGACGCTTGGCAGCCTGCAGATGGACTGACGCTCGAACCGAATGCGCTGCTTGCCGCGAAAGAGCAGGAGCGTTGCCTTGCGCTCACGGCCGGGCCCGGTGCAGGTAAAACCGAGATGCTGGCACAGCGCGCAGATTTCCTATTGCGCACTGGCACCTGCAGATATCCCAAACGGATTCTGGCAATTTCGTTCAAGGTTGATGCCAGCAAGAATCTGAAGGAACGTGTCCAGCGTCGCTGTGGCGCTGATCTCGCTTCACGCTTTGACAGCTACACCTTCCATGCCTTTGCCAAGCGCATCATTGATCGTTTTCGACCCGTACTGACAGGAAAGGATGCCCTTGAGGCTGGCTACACGCTTGGCAGCCCGAAGGTGACGCATAAACAGATTGAGTTCGGTGATCTTATCCCTCTTGCCATTCAGATACTCAAAAAGTCAAAAGTTGCCCGAAACGCTATTCGCCAGACCTACAGCGACGTTTTCCTAGATGAATTTCAGGACTGCACAGACAAACAATACGAGCTCGTGAAGCTCGCCTTCCAAGGTACCAGCATCCGGCTGACGGCAGTCGGCGATACCAAACAGAAGATCATGGGCTGGGCCGGTGCGCTGGATGGCATCTTCCAGACATTTGCAGCCGATTTTGCGGCGACTCCGCTCAACATGTACCGCAACTTTCGCTCCAAGCCGCGACTGCTGCGCTTGCAGAACGAAATCATCCGCGTGCTTGATCCTGCATCGGTCATGCCGGAAGAGCAAATTGCAGGGGATGAAGGGGAAGTCCTCGCCTTGGGCGTCGAAGACAGTCGACAAGAAGCTGAACATCTGGCTGAGCAGATCGCCGCGTGGGTCGAAGTTGAACAGATTCCGCATTCAGAAATCGCCGTACTGATCTCCAAGCAACCGGATCTCTACGCCAACCATCTCATTGCCAAGCTCGAAGCCAGAGGCATCCCCTACCGCAACGAACAACAGCTGCAGGACATCACCACAGAGCCCGCAGCGCGCTTGGTGGTCGATTACCTGTCGTGCATCTACGGCAATCGTGAGCCCAAGTCATGGGTGCGGATGATGAACCTGCTGGTGCCTTTTGCGGATGATGAAATCCAGGCCAACACCCGCCGGGACTTTGATCGCCTGATCAAAGCACAGCGCAAGAGCGCATCACTTCTGGAGTTGATTGATGAGCCCTACTCAGGTTGGTGGGAGTCGGCGCGAGGATTTTTGAACAAGATCCCCCGAGAAACCTTGGTAGCGCTCTCGCCTGACTACGAATCGTCAGATCGGCTAAAAGAGGTGGTCCGCGACACCAAAGCACGTATCGAAGAGTTGCTCAAAATTGAACCGGAATTACCCAAGGCGCTTGAGCGCTTTGTAGATGACAAAGCGGTGCGCATTCTGACCATCCACAAAAGCAAGGGCCTGGAGTTCGACTCGGTCATCATTCTAGGTGTTGAAAATCAGACTTTTTGGGGCAAGCCCGACGAAGAACGCTGCGGTTTCTTTGTCGGTGTTTCGCGCGCGAAGCGGCGGCTGGTTGTCACCATGAGCAAGCACCGGGAAACCCCGCCCTCTAATCCATATCGCTGGCAGGAAGAACGGACTCCACACAAGGAGTTCTTTGGTTACGTCATGCCGTTTGTGAGCAAAGAAAATGAAGAATGAATTCCTGAAGCCCGGCTGGCGTCGGGTGCGATTTGGCGACGTGGTGCGCCTCTCGAAAGCCCGCAGTCAAGATCCGTTGGCCGATGGCATTGAACGCTACGTCGGTCTGGAACATCTCGAACCCGGTGATTTGCGCATCCGCAGTTGGGGCAGCGTCGCTGCCGGCGTGACCTTCACCAGCGTGTTTCAACCGGGGCAGGTGCTGTTCGGCAAGCGCCGTGCTTACCAGCGCAAGGTGGCTGTGGCGGATTTCTCTGGTGTGTGTTCCGGTGACATCTATGTGTTGGAAACCAAGGATGCGCAGGTCTTGCTGCCGGAGTTGCTGCCCTTCATTTGCCAGACCGACGCTTTCTTCGATCATGCGGTCGGCACATCGGCAGGCTCCTTGAGCCCCCGTACGAACTGGACGAGTTTGGCGGATTTTGAATTTGTACTGCCACCGATTGATGAGCAGCAATCGGCCATAGCCCTACTGAGCGCTGCAACCGACCAGTGTCATGCCATTGAAGCTGCACATCGCGCCGCAGGCCGGATGCTGCAGTCGTTCAAGGATTCACTGCTTCTGAACAAACCAACATCCTTAGCAAATTCCTATCTGCTGGGCGACCTCTTGTTGAGGTCACCGGAAAGCGGCTGCAGTGCGCCGCCAAAGGATGCCGATACGGGCTATTTCGTACTCGGATTGGCTGCACTGTCCCGCGATGGATATGTTTCAGGGGACTTCAAGCCCGTCGAGCCAACGAGCAAGATGGTCGCGGCAAAACTCTCTATGGGCGACATTCTGATTTCTCGATCCAATACAGTGGAACGAGTTGGGTTCGTTGGGATTTTCAGCGACAACCGTGACGACGTGTCCTTTCCGGACACGATGATGCGTCTCCAGCCAAACCATGCACTGGTTCACCCAGACTTCTTGGAAGCCCTGTTACAGACCACATCTGCCCGCGAATTCCTGATGCGAATTGCGGCGGGCACCAGTGCGAGCATGAAGAAGATCAATCGTGCCAACTTGCTGCAGATGCGCTTGAACGTGCCGGATCTTGATGCTCAGGAATGGGCACTCGATGAACTGCAGAAATTTAAGAACGCGATTGCAACGCAAAAGGCGCGCTGGGATGCAGCGCGGCAGCTAACAAGACTAATTGCCATGAGAACAATTGGGGGAGCGGCATAGTGTTTAACGAAGCCAACACCGTCGAAGCCTACGTCCGCGATCTGCTTGCCGGCCCAGTTAAGACTGTCCCGGCCAACACCGCCCAGGAACCTCACACCAGCTACGGCCCGAGTCCCAAAGGCATCGGCTGGCGCTACGCCGCCGCTCCTGCTGACGTGCCGCGCCAGATTCAGGAAGTGCTGGTCGAACCTTGGCTGCGCGATGCGTTGATTCGCCTGAACCCCGAGATTGCCGCACAGCCCGACCGTGCCGACGAAGTGCTCTACAAGCTGCGTGCCATCGTGCTGTCGGTGCGCTCGGATGGTCTGATCCGCGCCAACGAGGAGATGACCGCATGGATGCGTGGTGAGCGCTCGATGCCTTTCGGCCACAACAACGAGCATGTACCTGTGCGGTTGATCGACTTGGATGACCTGGCGCAGAACCAATACATCGTCACCCAACAGTACACCTACCGTGCAGGTCCCACCGAGCGCCGCGCCGATCTGGTGCTCTTGGTCAATGGACTGCCGTTGGTGCTGATCGAGGCCAAGACGCCGGTCAAGAAGTGCATCAGCTGGGTCGATGGCGCGGTGCAGGTGCACGACGACTATGAGAAATTCGTGCCGGAGCTGTTCGTTTGCAACGTGTTCTCGGTGGCCACCGAGGGCAAAGCCTACCGCTATGGCTCCATCGGCCTGCCGGTCAAAGACTGGGGCCCTTGGCATCTAGATGATGATGGGGAGGATGGTCAGCACCACCCGCTGAAGTCGCTCAAGCTGTCCGCCGAGAGCATGCTGCGCCCGCATGTGGTGCTTGATATTCTCGGCAGCTTCACCCTGTTCGCCACCAACAAGAAAAAGCAGCGCATCAAGATCATCTGCCGCTACCAACAGTTTGAAGCGGCCAACAAGATCGTCGAGCGCGTGCTGGCGGGTTACCCCAGGAAAGGACTGATCTGGCACTTCCAGGGGTCGGGCAAGTCACTGCTGATGGTGTTTGCAGCGCAGAAGCTGCGCATGCACGCGGGCTTGAAGAACCCCACAGTGCTGATCGTGGTGGACCGCATCGACCTGGATAGCCAGATCACCGGCACGTTCACCGGAGCAGACATTCCCAATCTGGAGAAGGCAGACAGCCGGGAGAAGCTGCAGCAGTTGCTGGCCCAGGACGTGCGCAAGATCATCATCACCACGATCTTCAAGTTTGGCGAGGCTGCGGGCAGCCTGAACGACCGCAGCAACATCATTGCGCTGGTGGACGAGGCGCACCGCACCCAAGAGGGTGACCTCGGCCGCAAGATGCGTGAGGCCCTGCCCAATGCGTATTTGTTCGGCTTGACCGGCACGCCGATCAACCGTGCAGACCGCAACACTTTCTATGCCTTCGGGGCCGAAGAGGACGAAAAGGGCTACATGAGCCGCTACGGCTTCGAAGAGTCGATCCGCGACGGTGCGACGCTGAAGCTGCACTTCGAGCCTCGGCTGATCGACCTGCACATCGACAAGGCCGCGCTGGATGCCGCTTACAAAGACATGACCGGAGGCCTGTCGGATCTCGACAAGGACAACCTTGCCAAGACCGCCGCCAAGATGGCCGTGCTGGTGAAAACGCCCGAGCGCATCCGCAAGATCTGCGAGGACATCGTCGAGCACTTTCAGGCCAAGGTGGAGCCCAACGGCTTCAAGGGCCAGATCGTCACCTTCGACCGTGAATCCTGCCTGCTGTTCAAAGCCGAGTTGGACAAGCTGCTGCCGCCCGATGCGACAGACATCGTCATGTCGGTGCAGGCAGCAGACAAAAAAGAACACCTGGAGTACGCGCCTTACGACCGAAGCCGCGACGAAGAAGAGCGACTGCTGGATCGCTTTCGCGACCCGGCCGACCCGCTGAAGCTGATCATTGTCACGGCCAAATTGCTGACCGGCTTCGATGCACCGATCTTGCAGGCCATGTACCTGGACAAGCCGCTGCGTGACCACACGCTGCTGCAGGCCATCTGCCGGGTGAACCGCACCTATTCTGAGCAGAAGACGCACGGCTTGATCGTGGACTACCTCGGCATCTTCGACGACGTGGCGGCAGCGCTGGAGTTCGACGATCAAAGCGTCAAGCAGGTGGTTAGCAACATCCAGGAGCTGAAGGACAAATTGCCCGAAGTCATGCAGAAATGCCTGGTCTTTTTTACCGGCTGTGATCGCAGTTTGCAGGGCTATGAAGGCTTGATCGCTGCACAACAGTGCCTACCCAACAACGAGGTGCGCGACAACTTCGCCGCCGAGTTCAGCGTGCTGGGCCGCATCTGGGAGGCGCTGTCACCGGACACTGTGCTGGGTCCGTTCGAGAAGGACTACAAGTGGCTGTCGCAGGTGTACCAGTCGGTGCAGCCGTCCAGCGGCCACGGCAAGCTAATCTGGCACTCGCTGGGCGCCAAGACCATCGAGCTGATCCATCAGAACGTGCACGTCGATGCCGTGCGCGACGACCTCGACACGCTAGTGCTGGATGCCGACCTGCTGGAAGCAGTGCTCTCCAATCCTGACCCCAAAAAGGCGAAGGAGATCGAGATCAAGCTGAACCGACGCATGCGCAAACACGCGGGCAATCCGACGTTCAAACAACTGTCAGAACGGTTGGATGCACTGAAGGACCGCTTTGAATCTGGCCAGATCAACAGTGTCGAGTTTTTGAAGCAGCTCTTGGAAATTGCCAAAGAAACGTTGCAGGCAGAAAAGGAAGTGCCACCTGAAGAAGACGAGGATCGTGGCAAGGCGGCATTAACAGAGCTGTTCAACGAGGTTAAAACGTCAGAGACGCCCATCATGGTCGAACGGGTGGTCGCAGACATTGACGAGATCGTGAGACTCGTCCGCTTCCCTGGTTGGCAAGGCACGCAGGCTGGTGAGCGCGAGGTTAAAAAGGCACTACGCAAGGCCCTTTTCAAATACAAGCTGCACGCGGATGAGGAGCTATTTGAGAAGGCTTACAGCTATATTCGACAGTACTACTAAAGTTTTGCCAACTTTCAGCAACTTGACCTTTACAGCATTACCAACCAGGGACAGTTACTGGCCCAGTGGACCGGGTTTACCCAAAACATGTGACAAGCTGACCTTGGTGAGGAAGGGGCACCGTGCCCACAAAACAGCTTCTCTAACAGGGTCTCCAGAGGTGACTACGTAAGAGCCATTTGCCGAGACCTCTGATCTTCTAATGACTCGATAGCCGGTGCAAACATATCAGGCGCATTAGCACGAATCCACGAAACGGCCGCTTTGCAATGCACGTGAACGTCAGATCTTGCACACCCTGGATTGCTCAATATGTAGTCACGGATAGCTTCAACCGCCCGCCGCTTGCGTCGCTCAAAACTTGAATCTTGTCGAAACGCTCGTGGGTTTGTACCCAATTGAGTCAATCTTTGGCGAAGCGTGGTCACGGCGATCCCGAGGGTCTGGGCGGCCTCTTTAAGCGTCGTCGCATTGGCGATGACATCATGAATATCGGCGGGTAGCGAAGGAGGGGTC